>CAZNMO010000112.1:0-3554 GCA_964574195.1 uncultured Clostridiaceae bacterium
GAAGGCTGCAGCCGGAAAAGAGGCAGTATAATGCATAGATTAGATATCAGTGATCCATATCATGCAATATTTATTGACGAAACAAGGGAACAGCTTGAGGAAATGGAAAGGGAAGTGCTGGTGCTTGAGGCCGGGAGTGCAGATGAGGAGACTATAAATGTTATTTTCAGAATGGCCCATTCCATAAAGGGCTCGGCTTCAACAATGCAGATCCCGGAAATAACTGAAGTAGCTCATTTCCTTGAGAGCCTTTTCATGAAGGTAAGAGCCGGTGAGGCAGCACTTACTGAGCCTGTGATGGATATAGTACTTGAAGCCATAGATACCCTCAAGGGGCTTCACCGCTATCTTTGGGATGAAGGCTCTGAGGCGCCTGACACAGGAAGGGTGGTCACAAGGATAAAGCTGCTTGTTGATGGGGCGCTGGAGCAGGAGGCTACTGGCGGTCGTATCGCTAAAACAGCAGTCGTTTCTGATGTAGTTTTTACCGATGAGGACTATAGGCTTTTCAGGGAAACAAAATGTAGCGGCAGCAAATACAAAATAACAGTTATAATGAGCGATGATGCTGAGCTTAAGGGCGTGAAAGCCTTCATGATCTGCAACGGACTTGAAGAGGTTGGTGAGATAATAGGAGTTTCTCCCGGCAATTATGAAGAGCTTGAGGATGAGGAATTCGGCAGTACCTTAAGTGTACTGCTTTGCACAGCTCAGGAGGAGGCGGCTGTACGCAGCTCGCTGGAGTCCATCACAGATATTAAAGAGATCCATATAATAGGCTTCGCTGAAGCTAATGGGGAAAGGGCAGTTGAGGCAAAAAACCTCTGTCAAGGTGAATATAAACAAGATCAACAAGCTGATCAATCTCATGGGCGAATTCGTAGTCGACAAGGAAGCCCTCAACAAGCTGATAAAGGAATTGAAAATAAAATACAAGAAGGATAATACAGTTACACGGCTCATTGATGTATTCACGCATATCAGCTATCTGGGATCAGAGGTGGAGGAACTGGTACTCTCGACCCGTATGCTGCCCCTTGAGAGTATTTTTGATAAATTTCCCCGGATGGTCAGGGACCTGTCCGTCAAGTGCAATAAAAAGGTCAACTTTGTAATTGAAGGTAAGGACACGGGTATAGACAGAGGGATAATTGAAGAGCTGGTAGATCCGCTGAATCAGATACTGAGGAATTCTATAGATCACGGCCTAGAGACAGAGGAAGAGAGGACAAGGTACGGAAAGCCGCCGGTAGGTACCATAAGGCTGAGTGCAAATCAGGGTGAAAACCATGTGGTTATCACCATACAGGATGACGGTAAAGGAATAGATGTGGATAGGGTAAGGGAAAAGGCATTGGACAAGGGGCTTATCAGCAGGGAGGAATCAGAGACCTTGTCTGAGGAGGCGATCATAAGGTATATCTTTGAACCGGGTTTTTCAACTGCAAAAGAGGTCAGTGAGATTTCCGGACGAGGTGTGGGTCTTGACGTTGTGAAGTCCAATATAAGCAGGCTGAATGGTATAATTGATATCAACACAATGAGGAATGAAGGAACGACCTTTAGCATCAAGCTTCCGCTTACTCTTGCAATAATCAAGGCGATGCTTATAAAAGAAGGCACTTGTACCTTTGCGATCCCTGTGGCTTCAATTGTTGAGATAATAAGGCTGAAGGGCAGAGAGCATATGGAGCTGATCCACGACACAGGTAAAAATGAGGTTTTCAGTTGGAGAGACCATGCAATTCCTCTGATCAGGATGGGAACCTACTTCGAGCTGGACAGCGCTGCCGGCCTGGACAAACGTTTTATTATTGTAGTTGGAAACGGGGAAAGGAAAATATCCCTTATGGTGGAGCAGGTCCTGGGAGAGCAGGAAATAGTAATAAAGTCTATGGGAGACTTTGTAGGGGAGGACAAGCTGCTTGGAGATATGCAGGGCGTGTCCGGGGTCAGTATACTGGGAGACGGCAGCTTTGCCCAGATAGTTGATATTGCTGCTATGATAAGAAGATAGGATGCATTCTCATTAGGAGGGTTGTAATAATGAAAAATATTAACGTACTTATTGCAGATGATACTACATTCATGAGGGCAACAATAAAAAAGATGCTGTCAGAGAATGGGATCAGTTCTTTTATGGAGGCAGTCAATGGCAAGGAGGCTGTTGCAAAATACAAGAACAAAAGGCCGGACCTGATCATAATGGATATTTCAATGCCCATTATGGACGGCATTGAAGCAACCCGACAAATCAAGAGCTTTGATCCTGAGGCAAGGATATTGATATGTTCCCTACAGGGACAGAGGAATAATGTAATGGAGGGTATAAAGGCCGGGGCAAAGAGTTTTCTTGTGAAGCCTATCAAGGAAGACAAGTTGATCAAGGAAATAGAAAAGATATTCGATAAAGCACCTGTAAAGGCACGTATTGCAGATACGGTGAATGAAGAGCTGACAGAATCAATTGAGGATGTAGAGTCTTCCTTGGATTATCTGAAAGGCTTGGAGGAAGGCTACAAGGAATGCAAGAGAGAGGTCGCTACCAATATGTTCAGGCTTGGGATCCCTTTGGATACCGTTAAGATGTGCGTAGAATTAAGCGATGAGGAGATACTGAATTATAAAGTCGAATTCCACATATAGAATAATCCGTTGCTCTGAAAAGAGACAACGGATTTTTTTCAAGCCTAAAGGTTTTCCTCAAGGAATTCACCTACAAGCCTGTCATACTCCTCCCTGTTCATAAGTATGGACTCCGCATGCCTTGAATTGGGAGCAAGATACAGCTTCTTGCGACTTTTCTTTGAATTATACATGTCTATGCTCATCTGTGCGGGTATGTATCTGTCTTCCTTCCCGTGTATGAAGAATATCGGTATATCGGAACCTGCCACAGCCTTTATCGGAGATATGCTTTTCAGCTTCATACCAGTTCTAAGCCACGAAAACAGCCGGGTCAGCCCCATAGCGGGGAAAGACGGCAGACCGTATTCCACCTTCAGCCGGTATAACAGCAGATCCATAAGGTCGGAAAAGG
Source organism: uncultured Clostridiaceae bacterium (assembly GCA_964574195.1). Classification (GTDB taxonomy): domain Bacteria; phylum Bacillota; class Clostridia; order Lutisporales; family Lutisporaceae; genus BRH-c25. Next base: position 3,041 of record CAZNMO010000112.1, read on the forward strand.
GGCAATCAGCTATGCAGAAGGCTATCCTGGGGTCTATGGCGATATTCTGCAAGGCTATTGCAGCACCCATGGATTCTCCATGAAGGCCTATGGTGCAGTCACTTCCACATCTTTCGACAACCCAGTCGGTACAAGCCTTCAGGTCATACTTCTCATAGTATCCGAAGGTGGTGCTGCTGCCTCCGCTGTCACCGTGGTTCCGGTGGTCATACATGAAAACATTGCAGCCTCGCTTCAGGAACATTTCCATATACTTGACCGAGCCATATATTGTATAGGTTATTCCGTGGCAGATTATCACTGTATTCTTTGAGTTTCCATTTGGAAAATAAAGACCTTGCAGCTGATAGCCATATGGAGATTGTATGCTGACCACCTCTCGTGGTAGCTTTTCAAAATCCGCAGCGATGAAATTGCCCTTGTCACGTTCAATACAGTATACTTCTTCACGGCTCTTTACCTTTGGATATATGACCTTTTCCGAAAGAAACAGCCCAAAGCCGGTAAGCAATAA
>CAZNMO010000112.1:3564-15092 GCA_964574195.1 uncultured Clostridiaceae bacterium
CAGAATCTTGAAAAATGTCAGATTAAAAATTATAATAAAATGATCCAATACATAACGATACCACCTTTTTACTAAACCATTTAATTATAGCAGAAATACTTATACTTCACAAAAACAAGCTTATTTATGGAAAATTCAGAAACTTTGTCGTTTATTAATTAACAAGGGATTTCGAAGGTTGGATTATTGTAGTTAACTAGGAATAATAATATAATTCAATTAAGGAAATATTGTAAAGGGGTGAAGCTTATGAGCAATAACAACCTGTTTTATTACAAGGGTGAGGGCAAAATAGAAAGCCGTCAGCTGGCCTTGACCGGTGAGAAGACTGTAGTTATCATGAATGAAGGTTCCGAACTTGTGGTAGACGATATAAAAAGTATCGAAATAAGCCATATGTATGGCAATAAGGTGAAAATAAAGATCGGCCCCAAGGTTACCTACTACCCCCTGAACAAGAAATTTGCAGTAAGTGAAGTTGATAGCAGGATAATAATAAATATTGTGTCTACAGAAGAAGAAATGAAGGAATTTGAGGTAATGGCCGACGCTCAGCTGGCAAAAAGCCTGAGGGACTATATCCATGAGCATGTTCCCAATCTTTACACTATAGAAGGCTTAAGCGGGAAAAACCTGAGTGAACTCAGGGATATAAAAGAAAAAATGGACGACTTGGCAAACAACTATTGATCGTAATTCCGACAATATGATGAAACACAAGGCTTTAAGGAGCCTCCTGATTAGAGGGAGGCTCCTTTTGATTATGGAAATAATATCCCTTGTAATGTATAATATCGATAGAGAATTTGGAAAAACTACAGAGGAAATTTTATGGAAAAGAGAAAGAGACTTTTTATTTTGTTAAAAACGATACTTCTTTCGGTACTGTTCTGCTCAGCTGTATATTTTGAGAATGCACAGCAGCAGAGGCTTTTTGTGCTTGTTTCCGTATTTCTGCTGTATCTTTGCGTAGGTTTTGGCAGATTGGCGGTAAGAGGCGGTAAATGGTATCATCTTTCCTTCATCCTTGATATAGTTTTTGTCTTTTATCTTGAGTTCAATTCCAGACTTCTAATAAATTACTTTTTCCACTCCTTTTATATCATTATCCTTCTAGAAGCAGCCCTTACACTGCCGCTGAAAAGGGGGATCGCTATAGGCTCAGCCACAGTTCTTGTATCTCTTATAAAATACATGTACCTGATCTACTACAAATTCAATCTCTCCAATGTGTCCCAGCTGGCTTTTTTCCTGATGGTCAACGTACTTATACTTGTTATAGCCGGTTTTGCACAGCTTAACAAGGAGGAAAAGGAACGAACGGACACGCTTTACAGGGAGCTTTTGGATGCCCACCGGCAGCTCAAGCAGTACACCGACGAGGTGAACCGTTTGTCTGTGATAGAAGAGCGAAACCGAATTGCGAGGGATCTGCACGATACCCTGGGGCACAATATGACTGCACTTATCATGCAGCTGCAGATGGCGGAACATTTGCTGAAGGAGGAGCCCTCCAAGGCGGACAGCCTGCTTCAGAGCTCAACAAAGACTGCAAAGGAGAGCCTGGCAGGAATAAGAGCAGTGGTGGAGACCCTGAGGGGATCGGACAGTGCTCTTGCGACCACAGATGCAATAAAGCGGCTTGCAGAAGATTTTGCAGCCAAGACCGACACAGCTATAACCCTTGATATCCGGGGCGAAGCGGATGTAAAGGCATCAGCCGCCAACACAGCCCTTTATCATATCGTGCAGGAGGCGGTCACCAACGCAGTAAGGCATGGAAAGTCAACTGAAATATCTGTTTTTATAGAATATACCCAAGGGGCTGTGAGCTTCAAAGTAAAAGACAACGGAACTGGCTCGGAAAGCATCAAGGAAGGCTATGGGTTGAAGGGGATACGGGAGAGGGTGGAGGCCTTTGGCGGGCAGGTGGAATATGAATCAGGGGAAGGCTTTTGCATAAAAGGCAGTCTCAAGGATAAGCTTTTATAGAAACTATTAGGAGGGGGAAAATGATAAAGGTATTATTGGTCGATGACCAGGATATCCTGGTGGAAGGCCTAAAGCTGATACTTGGCAGGGAAGAGGATATCGAGATATGCGGCACTGCCAATAACGGCAGGAAGGCATATGAGGCATGCAAATGGAACAGGCCGGACCTGGTGCTGATGGATATAAAGATGCCGGAGATCAGCGGGGTTGAGGCCACAGCCATGATAAAAAGGGATTTTCCCCAAGTAAAGATAATTGTGCTTACAACCTTCAATGATGATGAATATATATATGAAGCCCTCAAAAATGGCGCCTCAGGGTACCTGCTGAAGGATGCTTCACCGGATGAAATAGCAGGGGCGATCCGTACCGTGTACAGCGGCGGAGCGCTTATACAATCGGAGGTTGCTGTCAAGGTGCTGGACAAGTTTTCTGAGCTGGCCAGGGGCGATATGAAAAAGAATACCGATCCAAAGGCAGAGCTGCTTACGGACAGGGAGATCGATATCCTCAGGCTCATCGCTGAGGGAAAAAACAACAAGGAGATAGCCGAACAGCTTTATCTGAGTGAGGGGACAGTCAAGAACCACATCACAAAAGTACTTATAAAGCTGGATCTAAGGGACAGGACCCAGCTGGCGGTTTTTACTATAAGGAACGGGATATAAAGGGCGTTTGCACGCCTTTTTTTGTACTCAACGTTAATATCATCCTGAGCATGTTCCATTGTCATCCTGAGCGCTAGCGAAGGATCTTGACCCTCAGAGTGTGGCAGGCAAAAGATCCTTCACTTCGTTCAGGATGACAGGGACGGGGGAGAGTTACGCTACATAATTCTGCAAATGTGCCAAAAGTCATATGCAGAAGCCCTTATATATGCTTTAAGATACACGAAATAATATTCTGCAGCATGTAAAATGATAATGTAAGAAATCAATGGAGGGATATATATGAAAAAATTACTGATAGTGCTATCCGCTATAATGCTTGCGATATCATTTTCATTGGCAGGCTGCATCCCCGACAGTCTTGGGGAGTATAAGAAAGCGGCAGACAAAACCGACCAGATACAAAAAGGCAAGACCTCAGGCGAGTTTCTGATGGAAATGACCTTCGACACTCAGGGAATGACTGAGGAGCAAATCAAGGAGCTGAACTACTTCAAGAATATGAAGGGAAGCTTCGATGTGGCCTATGATGATGAAGCAAAAAAAGGGATCTTCAGAAACTATCTTAACCTTGGCGGACTTGGCTTTGATTTTGACTTGTTCTACAATGGCGAAGAAGCATATATGAAGCTGCCTGTAATCGGGAAGTATATCAGGCTGGATGAGCTTCAGGCGCCGGTTCCACAGGATAAAGAGCTGGAGCCGGTATCGTCAGAGACTCTAAAAGCAATAAGTGAAAAGTGGCTGGGAATGCTCAAGAAGGAAGATATTTTCCAGGGGAAGAACATTGTACTGACCACTCCTGACGGCGAGGTAAAAACAACAGAGTACACAATAAAGCTAAAGGACGACCAGATAAAAGACCTTGCGGCATATTCCCTGGAGCTGCTTTCCAAGGATGAAAAGCTCAAGAAGAATTTTGAGGAACTTATCAGGAAGAACTCAGAGTATATGAAGGATAGTTCGGTAGAAAAGCTGCTCTCGGATATGAAAGAGAGCCTGGACAGTTATACTGTTGAAGATTTCAGCTATACGGCATATGTAGACATAGACGGGTATATAGTAAACGAGATGATAAAAGTATCAGTGAAGGTCAATGGTGAGGGAGAGTCAAAGGTAACAGGGATCAACTACAGTCTCGACATAAAGAACTGGGATATAAACAGGGAGCAGCAGTTTGAGTTTCCGGTGCTTAATGAGAGCAACACACTGGATAAGGGCATGATGGATGAAAATATGCCCTCTATGGTTGAGGACCTTTTCAAAAATAAGGATTAAAGGGTGGTTAATATGACATTGCTAAAGGTGGCTGAACTGCATAAAGCCTTTGGAAGCACAAAGGCCGTAGACGGAATAAGCCTGGAGGTCAATAAGGGAGAGGTGTTTGGATTGTTGGGCCCCAATGGCGCTGGAAAATCCACGACAATATCGATGATTTCCACCCTGATAACACCGTCAAGTGGAAATATAACCTTTGACGGCAAGGATATAGGCGCGGAGCCCATGGCTATAAGGAAAAGGCTTGGCGTAGTACCCCAGGATATAGCTCTTTATCCGACACTGTCGGGCTACGAGAATCTTGCCTTCTGGGGCAGCATGTATGGCCTGAAGGGTGCCGAGCTGAAGCGGCGGATAGGTGAAGTATCGGAAATAATAGGCCTTGATGGCAGGCTGAAGGATAGAGTAGATAAGTACTCGGGCGGGATGAAAAGAAGGATAAACATAGGGGCTGCGCTGCTTCACAGGCCGGAGCTGCTGATAATGGATGAACCTACAGTAGGGATAGATCCTCAGTCAAGGAATCACATACTTGATACCGTTCTGGAGCTTAACAGGCAGGGAATGACCATTATATATACCAGCCACTACATGGAAGAAGTGGAATATCTGTGCAGCCGTATCTGTATAATGGATCAGGGACGGGTCATAGCCTCGGGGACCAAGGAAGAGCTGGTGGAGCTTATAAAGGGTCGTACAAGGATATTCCTCAAGCTGGATAAGGCTGATAAAGAGATACTGGATATACTGAGAAAAGTCAAAGGGGTTTCGGAAGCGGAGCTAGTCAATGATGAGGTGGCTGTAGCGGGAGAAAACATAGATATCATACTGGCCGATATCATTGCCAGCCTTACAGGCCATGGAAGACGCATATCCTCCATTGATGTCAGGAAGCCGGATCTGGAGACGGTGTTCCTGCACCTGACGGGAAAGGCTTTGAGGGATTAGGAGAATGGGTATGAAGGTTATAAGCATTATAGTCAAGGATATGAAGACGATACTGAGCGACAGGAAGGCTCTGATGATAATCCTGCTGATGCCCCTGGTGCTCATGGTAATACTGAGCTCCGCACTTAAGGGGACTTTTAGCAGCGGTGATACCGGCAGCATGGAAAAGGTATATATAGCAGTAGTCAGACAGTATGACAAGGCTGCGGATCTGAAAATGTTTGACAATACTCTGGATGGCGGCTTGCTTTCCCAGGGCATAGGTGACAAGGCCGCAGAGGAGCTGAGAACCACTGGAAGTGAAGTAGATCCGGAAAAGCTTTTTCTGGAGGACTTCCTGGGAAGTGAAGAGGTTGCAAAGATCATAGGCTACAGACTGGAGGAAAAGGCTAAAGCGGAGGAGCTGCTTAAAAATGGTGAGATTTCCGCGATAGTGCTGCTTCCAGAAAGATTTATTTTTGATATGAAGATGAATCTTCTCACCCCTTTCAGGAACAAGGTTGATATCAGAGTGCTTACGCATCCGGACAGAAGCATAAGCGGGCAGGTGGTCAAGAGTGTGATGGAAGCCTATACTGATGCAATGACCTCGGTGATAATAGGCAAGAATGTGCTTATTGAGGCTTCCATTGAAAATGAACTGGCCGATGACGGCTTCAAGGGAATGAAGGAGGCCATGGACGGTATCCAGGAGATACTGGAGGGTATCAGGGTAGATGTGAAGAGCATGGAGCTTCAGGGCAGGAAGCCCATAAGCAGTATGGAGTACTATTCCGTAGCCATGCTGACAATGTTCATCCTGTTTGCAGCAGGTCATGGAGGAAGGATGCTGCTGGAGGAAAAGGACAACATAACCTACCAGAGGATGATCATAGCCGGGACCCCCAAGCTGGGGATACTGGCAGGGAAGTTCTTTTCAGTTTTTCTGATTGCACTGCTTCAGATAGTAATAATGATCGCATTTTCACATTTTGCGCTTAAAGTGAATTGGGGCGGGGGACTGCCCGTTGCATTGATAAGCCTGAGCGCAGCCTTTGCCATTGCAGGGATAGGCTCGACCCTGGCATCCGCCACTTACAGGGCAGGAAATTATAAAATGGCAAGTATTTTTGAGACAGTCATAATACAATCCATGGCACTGCTGGGGGGAAGCTTTTTCCCCATAGACATCATGCCGTCAATATTCCAGAAGCTCAGCTTTTTCTCGGTAAACGGTGTTGCCCTCAAGGCATATCTTAAAATAATGATGGGCTACGGCACTTCGGAGGTCATGTTTCATATTACAGTATTGATGGCTGTGGGAGCGGTATTCACACTGCTTTCGGTGCTTATACTCAGGGAAAAGGGGGTGCCGCGCAATGCTTAGTGTGATAAAGCTTAGGTTCTTAAGGCTCAAGGATGATATTGCAGTATTTGCGCTCATGACCGCCATGGCTCTAGGGCTCACGGCCATATTCGGCGCATCCTTCGATGACTACAGGCCTACAGTGTTAATAGTGGATGAGGACAGAAGCTCATATTCAGAGATGTTTATAAAGGAGCTTAGGACCGACAAGGGGTTCAATCTTGTGCCTGAGGAACCGGAAAAGGCGGCTGGCCAGGTAGAGGAAGGCAAGGCGCTGGCAGCCCTTGTCATAAACAAGGGCTTTGGTGAGGACGTCAGAGGTGGAGAACGCATATCCCTCGGGATCATGAAGGTAAAGGATGATATGCTCATATTAACGTTTCAGAAGCTGGTGTCAGGTAATGCGCAGAAGCTGGCCGGTGGCGTCAGGATAGCGGACATAACGGCAGAATATGTTAAAGCCGGAAAGCCGCAAGCTGATGAAGCGGCAATCAAGAAGGCGGCATATGACGATGTGATGGAAGCATGGGAATACAAGAGGCCTATGGAGGTACGCGCTTCAGTGGCCGGATCAGGCCTGGGCAATTATGACAACCTCAAGCATTCCATGATCGGCTTCTCAGTTTTTTTCTCAATGTATACAATGGTTTTTGGAATAGGTACGATACTTTATGACCGACAGTACAAGACCTGGCAGAGAATGCTGGTATCGCCGGTATCCAAGGCTTCCATCCTCGGTGGAAGCATGGTGGTGGCATATATAGCAGGGGCGATACAAATGGGAGTGCTGATACTGGGAGGAAGATACCTGCTGGGAATCGACTGGGGCAATAGCATGCCCGGGGTGCTGATGGTCGCAGGAGCCTTTGTTTTCGCAGTCACCTCAATGGGGCTGCTGCTGTCGGGAGTAGTAAAGACCCAAGGCCAGCTGGCCTCAATAACACCGGTGGTGCTTACCAGCACCTCGATGCTGGGAGGCTGCATGTGGCCTCTGGAGATAGTCAACAACAAGCTATTGCTGTTCCTGGCAGAGCTTACCCCGCAGAAATGGGCGGTTCAGGGAATGGAAAGCATAGCAGCCAAGGGCATGGGCTTTGAAGCGGCAGTTTTTCCTACCATTGTATTGTTGGCAATGGGTGTGCTGTTCTTTGCCGCAGGCGTCAGGCTGATGAAATTTGAGTAATCAGGCATAGCCTGCAAATAAGATTTTTTTACCAGATTTAGAAAAAAGTATGGATAATACTTAAAGACGGAGTTATAATAAAGGCATCAAGTGGGGGATTAACTCAGCTGGTTAGAGTGCCATCGTCACAAGGTGGAAGTCGCAGGTTCGAGTCCCGTATCCCCCACCATAGCAGAATAAATAAGTTTCAGGGTTTTTAACTCTGAAGTTTTTTTATTATGCATACAGATGGTGCAAAAAGCCTTCCCCTTGAGGGGAAGGTGGTGCGTAGCGCCGGATGAGGTGGAGCGGATAACATACTAACAAAGTGCCAGGCTCTGTAAACTGTAATCTATGTCAAGGACAATTAAAGTGGTATCTCCAATTGTAGAAGTTGGGGACATCTTTTCGCCTCGTTATATCGTAGCCTGAAATACAAACCATCCGTCCTTGACTGAAAACTGGCATATACCGCTGTGGTTTTCCACAATATAGGCCATACTCTTTGTACCGAAGCCATGCCCCGGTTCTGTTGATACGGGAAACCCATTTTTGAATACCGGTTCAGTCTGAAAGCTGTTGCGAATGTCGATGCACAGCTTATTATTTTTGGAAAACATATGCAGTTTGATGCAGCGTTTATTGCTGTCGGTTATATTTTGGCAGGCATATATGGCGTTTTCCAAAGCATTTGAAAACAGTGAACAAAGCTCGGTGTCACTCAATGGAAGCGAATCAGGCAGTTTCGTGTCTACCTTAAGTATAATGTCTGATTGTTTTGCCTTGGCGGCAAAAGAGGACAAAATCAGATTGACTGTCTCATTTTCGCAAAAGCGTATGGGCGTGATGGCGTCCATGTCGGACTGGGCAATCTGGAGATAATCCTTGATCTCCTCTAGGCGGCCACTGGAAGCCAGGCTCTGTAAAAGAGAAAAATGGTGGCGCATATCGTGGCGGTAGGCCGCGGCACTCTTCTGTATCTCACGCAGAGAAGCAAATTCTGTCTGCGCCTGCCGGAACTGTGTTGCCAGCATATCATGCTCCCTTTGGATATCTGCCTGTTTTTGCGTTTCAATGTAATAGAGGATGATAAACACAAAATAAAAGATAGATACCATTGAGGGCATGAACTGCACAGCCCATTTTGTGCCTCTGTAAAGAACATCAGTGTAGATGGTGGTAAAGTAATCGAACATGTAGTAGAAAAGTGGTATACCGCCTAATAGCAGGCAGGAGTTACTGGATCTAAACATGAGCTGCCGGATGGACCCGGCTACATATCTTTTCAGGAAATAATAAGCCAGAAAAACAGCCGCAATATAAAAACCGTGGTCTGCAACGCTGCTGCCAAAGGCTGCTCCCGCAAGGAAACCGATCCAGCGCGGCGCTTGACAGCACAGATAACCTGTAAGCACGCTGACTATGGATATGAGCCAGGGGCACTTAAAATACAGGGAGAAAATAAATATCAGCGGCAGGTGGATGATCAGCGGATATAGTTTTGATGTCAGATCTAAGCCCAAAAGCCACCAGCTGGCGAGCTGAACAAAAAGAAAGAAAGCACAGATGAAGCCAATGGCAAGTCTGTTTTTCCGAGTGGGTTCTATTCCTGCGAAGAGAACCGACACCGCCACGCCAAAGAGCAGAGAAAATCCAAACCGTATGAGCCCAATAACAGTTTCTATCATTCCGTAGCATCTCCCTCCATTGGCTTATTCGCCTTCCATTTGATAAGCCAGATACCGCTGCTTGATCTCCCGTGCTTTTCCTTGGGAAATAGGAATACATGAAAGAGTCTGCAAGGTTATCTGGTTATTTTCGATGGTATCCACATACTGCATATTCACAAGATAGGAGCGGTGGGTTTTAATAAAACACCCATATTTCAACAGGGTGTCGCAGGCTGAGGAAAAGGGCTCTACACATTCGATGACCTTGCCGGACAGCAGGTGATACAAAACATTCCGGCCAATGACCTCAGCAAAAACCAAATTGGAGATCAATATTTTTTGGATCCCCTCATTGCTCTTTATGATAACCGCGTCATCATTTTTTTCCACTTTTAACTGTTCCAATATATCATCAAAGGTGAAAAATAACTTTTCTTTCGATATAGGCTTTAATACATAGTTAATTGCTTTTACCGAATAGCTTTCCAAAGCAAACTCTGGCGATGAGGTAAGGAACAAAATCGGCGCCGTTTTGTCAAAAGCACGTATTTCCTTTGCGACATCAATTCCCATAAAGCCCGGCATAATGATATCCAGACAGTATATATCAAACCGCTTTCCTTTTTCCAATACCGAAACCAGATCAAATCCATTTTGGAAAATCGCATATTCGCAGTCCAGATTTTTGGATGTTCTATATTGGTTTATGAGATGCACCATATTGGACAGCTCGTCTATATTGTCGTCGCAGACCGCAATCTGCAGCATAAGCATTCCTCCATTTCTCTACCCTCATTTTAACATAATAATCAGGTATTCGACATTATGTTTCATGCAGAAAAAACCATGTTTCATGCAAAGGCCGGTTTTATGAAGAAATCTTTGATAGATTTAAAGCATGAAAATAATGACTAATGGAGGAACAGCATTATGAAAAAGCGATTTATGAACATACTGCTCACCCTGTGCATGGTATTGACCTTGCTGCCAATTACGGCGATAGCGCAGACGGCAGAAAAACCCTATAACGAAGACGATGTTACATGGATTGGCACAACGGACGAGTATAAAAGAACCCTGTCCGCGTTCTTTGACGAGAACGGCCTGCGCTTGGTGCCCGTGGGAGACTTGACGGATTCCGGAGACCTTATAAACATCAAATACGGACTTGTCAGGCGCGACGGCACTTGGGCGGCGCAGCCCGTTTATGACAAGATAGAAGCGGATTATCTGGTTCCCTACAGAAGCAATTTTGATGCGTTTGATCAAAAATTTGTAAAAACAACAGACCCTGACCCCAAACCGACGGAAAGAATCTTTCTTGATGGATATGTTCAGGCGACTCGGGGCGGAAAGATGGGACTGCTTGACACCACGGGAAAAGAAGTCATCCCCTGTAAATATGAAGCGGTAGGCTTGCCTGTGGATGGTGTGAGCCGCGTCATCGTGAGGTCGGGGGACAAATACCTCCTCGGCTACTGGGGCTTGGCGGCAGGAAAGGAAATTATCGCGCCGAAATATGCTGTCAGCGGCCAGGATAGGACTGCCCACGGCAGTCCGGCGGAATATTGGGTAAAAACCGACAGGAGTGTTAAGCGGTTAAAAGCGCAGTTTGACTTTGAAGACGGATACGCGTTAATAAATACGGGAAAGGAGGAAACGGTAACGCATACCGCCAGTAATAGCAGCGATAGCAGCCGAAGTACGTTTGTTTATTCTCAGATTATAGACAAGAACGGAAAGGAAGTCCTTCCCGGCGGACCTTACGCCTATGGTGGTCATCATTTAGGTCCCTATATGGTTTATAAGCAAGTGGTAAATAAAAAGCTATCATTAAAGGGCGGTACAAGCTTTTCCTCCTACGTTGTGTACGGCGTAGTCGGACCAAAGGGCATCGTGATACCCGCGCAATATCACGCTGGCATCAGAGGGAACAGTGCGACGGGATGGTATCTCGCCGACCCGAGAATGATCGTTATTCCTGAATTTTCTTTGGTGATAACCGATAGGTGCGTTGACGGCGTTATTCCCGAAAGCGCGTCTCGCAGAGGCGCCGTTAATTTCAGCAACAAAGAGGTTGTTCCCTTTATAGGGGAATACACTTCGGATAATATTGATGTTTTTGAAACGGTATCCTATGACACCGCGCTGAAATTAGTTTGGTCCGTCGCGGGTTGGTACAGACCGGACGGGACAAAAGTTTCCGCGGAGAACTGGCTGTCCGAGTATCGGAACGGATACTTCGTAACAGGCGAGCATGAATATCCTGACGCATTCGGAAGAGTCAATAAGATCAGTGTAAGCGGTGTTGTAAGCCCAAATACAGGCGCGACGTATACTCACAGCAATCTGAAAGGCTCCGGCTTCTCTACTGTCAGTGCGGCCGGTACGCTTTGGATAAAAAAGGAAAGCCTTTGGGGACTTGTCAATCTGAAAGGAGAAATTCTGCTGCCCTTTGCATACGA
>CAZNMO010000113.1:0-15067 GCA_964574195.1 uncultured Clostridiaceae bacterium
GCTCCAGTTACCAGTTTTGACAAGCCTCTGAATACTACTGGTATAAATTATGCAACCAGTAATTGGAATTACAGATACAGTCTCATTAACAGGGCGAATTCAGTCATCGATAATGTTCCCACTATTGAAAATATTTCAGAAGAAGTTAAAACCCGAATTATGGCAGAGGCTCATTTTTTGAGAGCAATGACCTATTTTGACCTTGTACGGCTTTTTGGCCCCGTTCCGCTGAGATTGCATGAAAGTACTGATTTTAGCACACTGGCAGCTCCACGGGAGCCTGTTGATAAAGTGTATGACCAAATCTTGGAGGATGCTTTGGCGGCTGAAAATGGCCTTCCTGAAAATGTAGGAACAAGTACAGGAAAAGCTTCTAAATGGGCAGCAAAAATGCTACTTGCCAATATTTACCTGACATCAGGTAAATGGAATCTGGCAGCAGAGAAAGCAAATGATGTAATTAAAAGTGGGATTTATTCATTGGTGAATATTCAGGTACCAGATGATTTTTATAAAATATTTGCTGTAAGTAGTTCGTCTGAAGATATCATGTCGGTTCATCATTCTGCAAATATACAATCGCAAGTTCCAACATTTATGCATTTCGGGAATGCCCTGCCATGGAATCAAGGTACCGGTTATTATTCGTGGTTACCGAATACAAATTCATGGATTGGCCAAAGTTGGGACAATCGGGATCTACGAAAAAGTTTCAATTTTTACACGCAATATCAAAATTCTAAAGGGGAATGGGTGCCTTTACCTTCAACTGTTCCAATATTGTTTAAAAAATTTAAGAAAAGTCCCGAAGGGCTTTCCATCTACAGCCTGCCTATTTATCGTTATGCTGAAGCCTTATTAATCTATTCTGAAGCTTCATGCATGGCAGAAGGTTCTCCTTCAGCACTGGCATTGGAAAGATTAAACATGGTAAAAAGAAGAGGTTATGGGTACAATCCTGCGGTTCCATCACCGGTAGATTATTCCTCAGGTATGAGTAAAGATCAGTTTCGTGAGGTAGTTTTAAAGGAGAGAGGCTATGAATTTATAATGGAACGAAAACGATTTTATGATTTGAAAAGAACAGGCACTGTAAAAGAAGCATTTGCTAAAGTTGGCAAAACATTTATCGATGCGAGGCTGTTCTTCCCTCTTCCGCAGGATGAAATTAACAATAATCCTGCTTTAACTCAGGCAGACCAAAATCCTGGATATTAATCTGATAAAAACTTGGGGTATCTGAAACTTGATATCCCAAGTTTTACCTGATTTTTACACTAATTATTACACTTATAATTTTTGCAATCCCTTAGATTGGTGTCAGAATAATGTGCGCCCAATATATTCTTAATAAAATACATAATGATAAATTTATTCAAATCTTTACTGATTTTAATCCTGATTTTCAGTTCTCAACTTATTTCTTTTAAAGGGATAAGCAGTGATAGAATTATCGGAGAAACAGACCATATTAACATTTCGAACGGGTCCCTTGAATTAAATTTCCTTTCTGCTGAATCAGGTTTTGGATTGTCAGGCATAATCAACACAAAAACCGGCTATAATTTTCTGAAGGGAGAAGCAAAGAGCAAGAATCTCTGGAAAATCAAGCTCAAGGATGCATATAACGAATTTGTAACTATTGATAATACAATAGATTGTACACGTTCGTCCAAAATAGAACACTCGCCCGATGGAAAAATCGTTCATTTACATCTATACTGGGAAAACATTGAAATAGGAGGCGAACCCAATGCGCTGGCTGTAGAAGCCTCAATAAGACTGGAGGAATCGGGGATGTCGTACTGGGATATCAATGTGAAAAATACGAGTAAGCAATTCGGACAACAAGGCAAAGGGTACGGAGTTTGGGAGGTTATGTACCCGGCAGTCCGCGGACTAAAAGCCGCCGGGAGCGACAGTACCTGGTTGGCGTATCCCCGTTATATGGGGCAATTAATCAAAAACCCTGTTGAACGGATGCCCTTAGAGAAAATGTACTATCCATCCTACAGATCCAAAATGCAGTTTAGTACACTTTTTAAAAGTGATGGCAGCAACGGACTTTATTTGGGGACATTTGACCAGGAAGCGAATGAAAAGAAATACTTGTATGATCTCGACCAGAAAGATTTAAGTATCAAATGGGAGACCATACATTACCCTGAAGGAATGGGGCAATCGGCCAATGGGTATGATATGCCTTATGAAGCGGCTATCGGTGTTTATGAAGGTGACTGGATTACGGCTTCCAAAATATACCGCACCTGGGCTGTTAACCAGTTTTGGTGTTCGAAAGGAAAACTATCTCAGAGAAAAGATATTCCAGAGTGGTTTTTGAATAACGTCCTTTGGTTTTCGGGAATGCCAACACCTAAAATGATCCCTCTTGCAAACTATTTTGATGTCCCAATTGCATACCAATGGTATAATTGGCATCAAATTGAATTTGACTCTCATTATCCAGATTATTTCCCGGCAAGAATTGGTTTTTCAGATCAAGTCAATGCATTACAAAATGCTGGAGTAAAAATAATACCTTATATAAACGGTCGATTATGGGAAAAATCTTCATTAAGTTGGGAAAAGGAAAATCCTTATTCCGCTGCCACCAAAGCTCCTTATCAGGTATTGGAGGGCTTAGCTGTTCATAACTGGGGGCCGGCAAACAAGAAACTTGCAATTTATTATGACCATTGGGCAGGATACAACCATGCGGTAATGTGTCCAACTACAAAAATTTGGCAAAACAAACAATCTGAAATCACAAATCGACTTGTATCAGAATATCATGTTGACGGTGTTTATCTGGATCAAATTGCCTCATTTTACCCAATGCTATGTTTTGATCCTGAACACGGGCACACATTGGGTGGCGGAAATTACTGGGTAACTGGATATCGCGATTTGATTAGTAAAGTAAAAATGGAAAACAGAGAAATTAATAAGGAAGCCATTCTTACCTCAGAAGACCACGCTGAAACTTACCTCGATTTGCTTGATGGAAACCTGGCATGTAACTCTGCAAGCATAGCTCCCGAACTTATCCCTATGTTCCATTATGTGTATTCCGGCTACGCATTAACATTTGGAAGGGCTACCGGCAAATGGCATACGGAATGGTTGGGAGATGAATATACCACCGGATTACCACTTATAATGCGTAATGCGCAGATGTTAATCTGGGGTGAGCAATTGGGATGGTTCAGCCCAAATGTGGTTGATTTACCAAGTGATGAAGCAGAATATATTAAGAAGCTTGCAAAAATACTTACCAAAGAATCAGTAAAGAAATACTTGTTTTATGGAGAAATGGTCAGTCCTCCTAAACTAACCGGGGATAATCCAATACTGGGAGCTAAGTGGAGTGGAGATCAAGAGGAAACAAAAATGCCTGCTGTAATGCATTCAGCCTGGAAATCTGAAGATGGTTCACTGGGTCTTGTTTTTACAAATATGGATTCACAATCCCACACGGTGAGTTATAAATTGGATGTAAGCGATTATAAATTAGAAGCATCTAAAAAGTACATCATGACGATAATAGATGGGGGAAAAGTTGGTGATTATAACTCTTCAATCATTAACAGGACTGAAAAGATTCCCCCGAGAAGTGTAATGATGCTTGAGATAATCGCAAAATGAGCTAATCTGCTGTAGGGTAAAAATTATGAGAAGAAGAGAAGCATTTTAAAAAATGATATTGGAAGGAACAATGGTTTTCATAAACCCTATGGGTAAATTGTTGGCAAATAAACCCGGTGAAGTTGACGATAAATATTTAAGATATTTATTAAATCCGAATTATCCGCAATTCACCTTTTTATCAATTGATTCTTTGGGAAAGGGAAAGCTTGATAACAACCCTCTGCAATTGGTTAGTAACAAAAGCGCTGTCCTCATCAGCTCCAAAAGTGACGGTAATTGTACTAAATATTTCACGCCCGAGAATACGTATGTGAGCGCGTGGAAATTTCAAGTAACAAAAATAGCTAAAGAAGAAGCTATACCCCCCCCCTCGCAAAACAGTTGATGCATCTTAGTCTCGCGAGATAACGCTGGCTCTTATGACACCACTAGTTATTGTTCCCCTAATAAAAAATCGGTGCAGACTATTTTAAGAAATTGAATAATAGTATAAAGCGTTTAAATAATTTTTATGAATACAATATTGTCAATACTTCTGCTGAAATTCTTACTCATTTCTTTTCAATGTGATATTGAGATTATAAATAAAGGAATTGGTGGTAATAATACAAATGATTTGATATCGAGAGTAGAAAATGATGTCATTTCTGAACAGCCTGATATTGTAATACTGATGGTTGGGACCAATGATATGTTGTGGTTGCCTAAAAGTAATTCTTATAATCAATACTCATCTAATCTGGATAAATTAATTCTTCTTTTCAAGGAAAAGAATATTGATGTCGTTTTGGTAAGCCCACCACCGGCAGATAGTGTGTATTTATTTGAAAGGCATAATCGTGAATCATTTATTGAAGCACCCAATAAAAAACTTGAAAAAGTTAGTGAAATATTAAGGGGCAAATCAGTTGAAAACAATTTATTATTTGTTGACATCTTCAACCAATTTAATAAAATGGGAATACCCAAGCATAATAAAGATAATATAATCAGAAATGTGCTTAACAGCGGGGCTCACGATGGTGTCCATCCAACACCATATGGATATGAGATTATTGCTCAGGAAATTTTTAACAAGTTGGTAAGTGATGGTAAAATTAAAAAGGGAATAAAAATAATCTGCTTTGGCGATTCAATAACTTTTGGAGCAAATGTATCAGGAAAAGGAACGGCATCAGGCGAAACCTATCCGGCATATTTAAAAGAAAAAATATACAACTACCTTAAAAATTGAAAATAATATGAAACTTAAAAAAAAACTGAAGGTTACACATGGAAATTGAGTGAATTCAAGCAGGAAACTATAGCCTTGAGGAGTAAGTCAATCTGGGATAACTATCGTTTTTGGTCCTTACTATTGTTAATTTTTTGTGTTGTTATTCTTATTCTTTTCTGGTAATATACTTATGTATATTATAAAATTAAAATAATCTTAAAATCTACTAAAATGTATAAAACAATAATGTTCTTCACCTTGATCTCGACACTGTTTATATTGTCCTGTAAAACTAAGTCAAACGATGATTCTCAACAAACGAAATCAAATTATGATATCGTAGTTTATGGAGGAACATCTTCTGGTGTTATTACCGCCGTTCAGGCAAAGAAAATGGGAAAAGAAGTTCTGTTAATTGAGCCTGGATCCAGAATTGGAGGTCTTACTGCTGGTGGTTTAGGAGATACAGATACCGGTAATACAGAATCTATTGGCGGAATGTCACGTGAATTTTACCTGAAAGTTGGTGAAAAATATGGCAAAGATGAACCCGTGTGGAAATTTGAGCCAAAAATTGCCCTGGAAGTTTTCCGGGAATGGCTGCAAGAGTTCGATGTTCCAGTTGTTTACAATGAACGTCTGGATTTAAACTCGGGAGTAACAAAAAGTGATAACAAGATTACCTCAATAAAAATGGAGTCAGGGAAAACTTATTCTGCAAAAATATTTATTGATGCGACTTATGAAGGTGATTTGATGGCAAAAACGGGAGTGTCCTATACCATTGGCAGAGAATCAAATAGCAAGTATAATGAAACATTGAATGGAAAAAGACCCACGAATGAATTACCGGAAGGGATTGATCCCTATATAATAAAAGGAGATCCTTCAAGTGGTTTACTAAAAAGAGTAAATCCGAATGCAGGTGGTGAATTTGGTACAGGTGATACCTTAGTTCAGTCATACTGTTTTAGAATGTGTTTAACAAATAATCCTGAAAATAGGATTATGATTGAAAAGCCTGAGGGATACAATGAGGCTGATTATGAGATATTATTCAGAGCAATTGAACAGGGACAAACAGATCGGTTTTTTAAATTCAGATTGGTTTCAAAAGATAAAACAGATTCAAATAACGATAGTGGAATTTCTACAGATTATATAGGGATGAATTATAATTATCCTGAAGCTGATTATGAAACCAGAGAATTTATAAAAAAGCAACATGAGATTTATCAAAAGGGATTGGTATGGACCGTGCAAAATCATGATCGGGTGCCAGAGTCGATTAAAAAAAGGTATGGAGGATGGGGTCTTCCCAAAGACGAATTTCTTGAAAATGGACATTGGACACCACAACTTTATATAAGGGAATCAAAACGCATGGTTTCTGATTATGTGATAACTGAAAATGTGGTATTGTCAAAAACAGACGTTCAGGATCCTATTGGATTGGGATCTTATGCAATGGATTCACATCACACTCAGTATTATGTGAATGATAAGGGTCATGTAAGTACAGAGGGAGGATTCTATAATATATTTAATTATCCTTACAGAATAAGTTATAAATCAATCATCCCCAAAAAAGAACAGTGTTCTAACTTGTTAGTTCCAGTTTGTTTATCAGCGACCCATGTAGCATACGGTTCTGCCCGAATGGAACCCGTATTTATGATACTTGGCCAATCTACTGCTATTGCGGCTTCATTGGCAATTGACAAGGAAGAGGCAGTGCAGGATTTGGAATATGGATCACTTCAACCGGAACTTATTAAGTATAAGCAAATCATTTCTGTTGAAAATATTTCTGAAAATGATAAAAAAAAGCAAAATATAGATCATTGAAATTATAATGTAAAAGTTAAATAATCAAATATGGTGAATACTAAAATAATATTGCTTGCTATACTGCTTGGCGTTTTATCTTTTGTTGAAACAAAAGGCCAAGACCAATACGATATCGTTGTTTATGGAGGTACATCTGCAGGAGTTACTGCAGCGGTACAAGCTGCCAGAATGGGGAAAAATGTAGTTATGATTTGTCCGGGTCAAAATATTGGAGGCTTAACAAGCTCCGGGCTTGGAGCTACGGATATTAATAACAGAGAAGCGATTGGAGGCATTGCCAGGGAGTTTTATTCGCGCATTTATGAATACTATTCACATAAAAGCGCATGGAATTACACGACCCGGGAAAGTTATTTTGACTTAGTAAACAATTGGCCTAGTGGCAATAAAAAAGTACAAAGAGTTTGGGGCGGGAAGAATGATGCTATGGAAATAATGTGGGTATTTGAGCCCCATGTTGCTCAGAAAATATTCCGTGAGATGCTGCTCGAAGCAGGTGTAAAAGTTATTTTCAATGAAAGACTTGATCTTAAAAAAGGAGTAATAAAAAAAGGAAGTGCAATTCAATCCATTCAAATGGAAAGTGGCCGTCAAATTTCAGGGAGGGTATTTATCGATGTCACTTATGAAGGAGATTTAATGGCGAAAGCCGGTGTGTCTTATTTCGTAGGACGCGAATCAAACAAACAATATGACGAAAGTCTGAATGGTATTTTTAATACAGGATTATTGGGAATGGACTTTAATAATGGGATTAGTGATGTATCAATAGATCCTTTTGTTATTAAGGGCGATCCCTCTTCCGGATTATTACCATTTATCGAAGTAAAACCACCCGGCAGGGTTGGTGAAGCTGATAAAAGAATACAATCTTATTGCTATCGTTTTACCTTATCAAACGATCAAAGAAATTTTCGACCAGTGGAAAAGCCTTCCAATTTTAATCCACTTTGGTTTGAACACATCGCCCGTGTTTTAGAAATTAATCCCGACATAGAAATCCAAAAAGTAATCACTGTAACACCTATGCCAAATAATAAGACAGATATGAATCATTGTGATTTTGTCGGGAATAATTATGGATGGCCGGAAGGGGATTATGCCCTTCGGGACAGTCTTGCACAAATGCATAAAGATTATGCCTTAGGAAAAGTTTGGTTTCTTCAAAACGATCTGCGTGTGCCCGAGCATATTCGTTTGAAAATGAGGGAGTATGGGCTTCCGAGCGATGAGTTCCAGGATAATGATAATTTCCCTTATGAACCTTATGTAAGAGAAGCGAGACGCATGATAAGTGATTATGTAATGACCGAAAACAATGCCGTGGGGACAAGGACCGCTCCAAATTCCATTGCACTTGGCACCTATAGTATAGATTCTCATGTTGTCAGTCATTTTATTGACAATGAAAATAATGTTTGGATTGAGGGTGCTTTCTTTAAACCAAACGGGGGTATATATCCTATTAGCTATCAATCTATTATTCCTAAAAAGAAGGAATGTTCCAATCTCTTAGTACCTGTTTGTTTATCCTCAAGCCATGCAGCATATGGTTCAATAAGAATGGAACCTGTTTATATGGTAATGGGGCAATCGGCTGCTATTGCTGCTGTGTTAGCAATTGATAATAATGTTGGAGTGCAGCAAGTTGATTATTCATTATTGAAAGAAAAATTGTTAAAAGCCGGGCAAGTCATTGAAAGGGCACCATCTGTAATGCCAAAATAAATTTAATTGCACCATTCGTAAATTCATAAAACTCGTCGTAAAAAATGAATGCAACCCCGATAATAATTGGCTCTATACTGGTTCTCATCTTGGCCTACCGGTATTACTACGGCTTTGTAATGGCTCGTCTGGCCATCTTTAAAGACGACATGATTACGCCTGCCACCCGGATGTACGATGGCAGTAATTATTACCCGATGAGCAAATGGGTGCTGTTTGGGCACCATTTTGCGGCAATTGCTGGTGCTGGCCCGTTGGTAGGTCCTGTTTTGGCTGTTCAGTTTGGTTTTGCTCCCGGCTTGCTCTGGATTTTGGCTGGGGCAGTTGTGGCAGGAGCCATGCACGACTTGGTAATTTTACTGGCTTCAGTCAAACACGATGGCAAATCGTTGGTCGAGATTGCACGTGCCGAAATCAATAAAACCAGTGGAATCACCGCTTCAATAGCTGTGCTGATCATTTTGGTGGTTGCCCTTGCCGGACTGGGAATGGTGGTTGTGAATGCCCTTGCTGAAAGTTCGTGGGGAACCTTTACCATTGCATCAACCATACCGTTACAAACCATTTAATTTGACAAATCTGAATATGACAAAAATCTATTTTACTTTGATATTCGTTTTTGGCCTTATTGATTTCTCTTATGGTCAGAGCCAACAACTTTTTAATTCCGATTGGAAGTTTGCCCTGAATGAGCATGAAGGCGCACAAAAGCCCGATTACGACGACAGCAATTGGCAAAATGTGATCCTTCCCCATGATGCCAGTATTAACGGAAAGTTTGATAAAGAAAATTCAACCGATGCGAATGGTTGGCTTCCTTACAACGAAGGTTGGTACCGTAAAGCATTTGTTATCTCTGAAAGTGAACAAAACAAACGAGTATTTATTGATTTCGATGGTGTTTACCGTGATTCAAAAGTGTGGATCAATGGGCAATTGTTGGGAAGAAATTTGAATGGCTATTTAGGGTTTGAATATGATTTAACACCATTTATCAAATTTGGTCAGAAGAATGTGATAGCTGTACATTTTGATAACCGGGTTAAAGGGACATCACGCTGGTACACGGGCGAAGGCATCTATCGCGATGTCTGGTTAAAGGTGGTCAATCCTGTACATGTTGCATACAATGGAACATATGTTACCACGCCTTTTGTAACTGATCATCTTGCAAAAATAATTGTTGAAACAGATGTTGTTAATGACAACGGCAAAGAAGGAGAAATAACACTGGAAACAGAATTAATCGGTCCGAAAGGAACTGTGGTAGCTGCAAAAAAAGATGTGGTGTATCTCCAGTTTTTCAAAAATTATATGTTTCACCAGGAGTTTCAAGTAGTTGATCTTGAATTGTGGGATACACAAACCCCTAACCTGTATTATGCAAAAACAAAAATATCGTTTAATGGAGAGCTGCAGGGTGAAAATCAAACCCGTTTTGGAATACGGAGCATTGAGTTGACACCCGAACAGGGATTGTTGTTAAACGGGAAAAAAGTATTTGCTCAGGGTGGTGATATGCACCACGACCTTGGTTGTTTAGGTGCTGTAGCTTTAAAGGAAGGTTATCGGTACCGCTTACAGCAATTAAAAGATATGGGATGTAATTCTGTGAGGTTAAGCCACAATCCGCAGGCACCGGTATTGTTGGATCTTTGTGATGAGATGGGCATTTTGGTGATAGCTGAAGCTTACGATAAATGGACTTCGGAGTATTATGGGGGTGAAGTAGCATTTAGGGATGCTTGGAAAGAAGATATGGATCGTTTCATTAAAAGGGATCGGAACCACCCGTCAATTTATATATGGAGCGTTGGGAATGAGGTAGATAAGCAACGTAAAATAATTGACCGGAAATTTGAGACCGAAGAAGATGTAGCTTTGCAAGGAGCCGATGTATTGCAAGATCTGGTTGCATTCGTTCATAAACTCGACCCTTCGCGAAAAGTAACAGCAGCTCTTTTCCCTGCAAGGAAAGATATTCAATGCGAATGGGACAACTGGAACAATCACGATGAATTTATGAAAAGTCTGCCACCGGCAATGGCTTTTAATATGGATGTTGTCAGCTGGAATTATACCGATAATTTTTTCGATATTGACCATAAAAACTATCCGCAAATGATGTTCATTGCATCGGAGACCGGTACCAATCTTGACTTTGGAACCCGGAAAA
Organism: uncultured Clostridiaceae bacterium; assembly: GCA_964574195.1. GTDB lineage: Bacteria > Bacillota > Clostridia > Lutisporales > Lutisporaceae > BRH-c25. The sequence goes on from CAZNMO010000113.1 coordinate 10,620, forward strand.
TCTCCATGCTGGAATTCGATAAAGAACATGTCATAGGCCATTATTACTGGACTGCCTTATCTTATCTGGGCGAATCGTTATGGCCTAACAAAAGCTGGGAAAGAGCCTTCTATGGCATGGATGAGCAAATAACACCCATAGGCCATATATACCAATCGCTATATAGCGAAAAGCCTAAATTGAAAATAATGGTAAAAGAACCCGATAAGGTAAAATATAAGGCTTGGGATAAACACTATCCAAACAAACGATGGAGTTGGTATCCGATGCTCGATTACTGGAATTTTCAACAAGGTGAAAAATTAGAGGTTCAGGCTTTTACCAATTGTGACGAAGTTGAACTGATCTTAAATAATTCGTCCTTGGGAAATAAGACGCTTAAACAGGATGAAGAACCTATTCTTTATTGGGATGTAAATTACCAGCCCGGAGAATTGATTGCTATAGGTAAACGAAATAATACAATTGTTGCAAGCGATACACTTGTTACAAATAGAAGGTCAATCCATATTGTTCTGTCTCCCAATAAAAAAGAATTAAAGGCCAACGGATCTGATTTGGTTTATATTCAGGTAAGCCTACAGGATGACAAGGGAAATATTGTTCCTAAAGATAAGTTGATCAGTTTTGAAGTGACAGGACCGGCAACAATAGCAGGAGTTGCAAATTCAGATATCTTTTCAGACGAATCGTGGCAGAGCAATAAACGAAGTACGATTAATGGGAAATGTCTTGTTGTGTTGCGTGCAACTAACAATAATGGGAATATCGAATTAATAGCAAAAACAAAAGGATTAAAAGCGGGGAAACTTGCATTCAATTCGATAAAAGACAACTAATTGGAATGTAATAAGATTAGTATTATTTAGATAAATAAAAAACGGTTTGTAACACTTTGTATAAGTAATGGCAGGGTAAGTGCTTAATATCAGTATTGGTAACCCGCTCAAACTTCATCACAGTTTGACAGGAAACTACCACGCAATCTGCCACTACTCATACAATTTACCGATCGCTTTACTGATGGGGGTCTGGATGTTTAAATTGACTCCCGGGAAAACCACTGCTCCCACGATTGCCGGAGTTATCATGCTTATTGGGGCTGTTGTGGTTGGCCGGTTTATTCCGGGTTCCGCTTTGGAGTCGTGGTTTACTTACGACCGGAAAACCTTAACCCTGATTTTGGCTGGGTACGGATTTCTGGCCTCTGCCTTGCCGGTATGGTTGCTGCTTTCTCCACGCGATTACCTGAGCTCGTTTATGAAACTAGGCGTAATTGGTTTGCTGGCAGTCGGCATCGTGATTGTTTCGCCCGAATTAAATAGCCCGCATATACCACTTTTATCCATGGCGGGGGAGTAATTTCCGGACCATTATTTCCGTATTTGTTCATCACCATTGCCTGTGGAGCAATTTCCGGATTTCATGCTTTGGTAAGTTCCGGAACCACCTCCAAAATGTTGTCGAGTGTGACCCACATCAAAATGATAAGTTCGGGAGCCATGTTGGCCGAAGGTATTGTAAGCATTATGGCTTTACTGGCAGCAGCCAGTTTATTGCCGCTCGACTATTTCATCATCAACATTCCGGTTGAAAAATTTGGTCAGTACGCAAATCAACTTCAGTCGATGGGTTTTGTGGATTCAAACATTGAAGAGCTTTCAAAAGAAGTTGGAGAAGAACTGGCAGGCCGCACTGGCGGTGCAGTTACCCTTGCCGTAGGGATGGCTAAAATATTTTCAGCCATTCCCGGATTAAAGTCTTTGATGTCGTACTGGTACCACTTTGCCATTATGTTTGAAGCCTTGTTTATCCTCACCACCATCGATGCCGGAACACGTATTGGCCGATTCATCATTCAGGAAGCGATTGGGAAGGTATATAAACCCTTCGCCCGAACCAACTGGTTACCCGGAAATTTAATTGCCAGCGCGATGTTTGTTTTTTTGTGGGGGTATTTCATTTACTCCGGAAGTGTAGCCACCATCTGGCCCATGTTTGGAGCAGCCAATCAGTTGCTGGCAACCATAGCACTTACAGTAGGTACATCGTTTATTATCAATTCAGGAAAGAAAAAATATGCCTAGTTTACCATGGCTCCAATGATCTTTTTGGGAATAACCACTCTAACTGCCTGTTGGTTGAACATGAAAAACATTTACCTGCCACAAATTCAGGTTGACGGAACATACATAAAAGGAATGATAAACCTTGTTCTTACTGGAATTATCATGGTGTGTGCCATCGTAATTTTGGCAAATGCTGTTCCTAAATGGATAAGGGCTTATTCCAATAATATCCAAGTTTAGCTTAATAAGAATCCCCATTTGGTATAAATACCCCAAGATGAGTTTTAAGGATGAGTAAAATGAACTTTACGGATTGGCTTTTGACTGTCCCCGCTTTGATAGGCAGGACGACTGTCCGCTGAAAGAAATTGAACAACTCTCTTTTAAGAAAAAGGTAAATTGGATTAATAGCCTGATTCAGGACCGAAAGCAAAAGATGATAGAAAAAACATAAGAACTGTTCGAAGAACTGGGTTTGATCGGAGTGTTAGATTAGCCCCTTTGACCTACCTTATTATCGGGCGAGGGGGCTTGGTTAAAAAGTAATAACCAGAGCCGTTCGAGTAAAAATCAATGTGATATGTTCGAGAAATATTAATTGTTATAGAATTTCGGTGGGTGGATGAAATTTTTCAATGAGCTAAAAATCTCAAATAATAACAGTTTAATTTTTTGCCATGGGAACACATTATTTGGAAATCATCCGGGATTTGGAGAACGGACTTTCCCGGATGGTTGAAGTTTTGAACGACGTTTCGGAACAGCGGGAGTATGCCATCGGGCTATGTAAGATTGCGCTTAGCCGGATGAGAAAATTGATAATAGAAGAAGGATTTCCTGATCATAAATCTGAAATCTACTTTTTCAAAAAGATCAAACAAAAACTACCGTTTCAAAATTGGCTACTATATGAATAATCGACTTTAATTTTAATTACAATCTGTGCCTGAACTGATTGTCTTTTTTCTTTTTCCGTCGTTGATTTTGCTTTCTTAAAAAATCAGCTTCATTTTCATCGTAACGACGTGCGTTGTTCAGAATATCGAATAATCCACCTGCAACGGAAGCCGCGTTTTCAAGTCCGGCAGTAAGATCCATCGTGTTGTTCTGTCGGTTGAGTTGATCAGATTTGTTCGGTGCTGAATAATGTTGATCTTCATTTTGGCGTAACTTTTCATTCAGATACAATTGGTAGCTGATTTTGGAAAAACTGTAAGCCTTGTCAATTTTGGAACCGTTGAACTCATATCCATTCTTTCCGAACCGGACTCCCTGGATTTTGTTTGTATTCCCGTTTTTTCGAAATTCAATCGTAATACCTGACTGGAGTAATTCCATTTCCATTTCCTGCCATTTCCTGCAATTTGGAATAGCAGTTTTTAGGGCATGGTAAATTTCGTATTTGGTTTTGTCCGGCTCTTTCAATCGGTTTTCCTTAACATTCTCCTTGCCTGAAGCAATATACAAGCCGTACTTTTTTGTCAGCTCCAGGCAAACCCCTGTGTTTCGCAGCTTTTCATTCTGATCGGAAATCCGCTTGCCGTTATTGTCGATTCGGTTGATTACCATATGGATGTGCGGATGGTCGGTGTCGTGGTGCCGGACAATAATGTACTGCGTATCCCGGTATCCCATCTTATCCATGTATTCTTGAGCCATGCCAGCCATAAACTGATCGGTCAGCCTTTGTTTATCCTGAACCGAAAAGTCCAGCGAAATATGAGCAACCGGTTTAGCAATTTTCGGGTTTAGCTTTTGCTGGGCAATGAAACTTCTGACAATCGATTCCTTGTCTTTTATACGGACCCCTTCAGCATAAAGCAAGCTGGCCCTTTCCTTGTCCAGGACATAACCAATCACTCCCCGGAATCCCTGTCCCTGTACAATTTTAGCAATCATCTTCAATTTTGCTGATTACATTATCCAGCCTCTCATTCATATACAGACAGTGCTTGTGCACACCCGGATACCCTGCAGCATTGGCTTTGTGGGCAATCTGGTTGATGTTGTTGGCCATTCCGCTCAGTTGCCGTATGTGGTTCATCAGCTCAGGGGTTATACGCTGTTTAACGATACTGGCCTGAATACACTGGCGGATATATTCACTCTGGTTAATGCCAGCTACATGAGCCTTGTTTTTTAGAGACCCGTACTCATCCATTGCCATTTTGATCGTTATTTTATGCCCTTTCTTTTCAGCAGGTGCTTTGGTTGGCCGCCCTCCGGTATTCCTGTTTTTAATTGTTTTCATGCTTGGTACATTTCATTGTTTTGACTAGACCGGCGGGATGTTTTTCGCCTCGCAGAGCAAGGAATCGGTCTGACCGATGCACAAACTCATACTTTTACCACAACATTAAAAACATAAGAGTTAAGGGT
>CAZNMO010000114.1:0-14702 GCA_964574195.1 uncultured Clostridiaceae bacterium
CAGTTGTTTTCTTTGATGCAGGAGCACCTAATCAAGAGAGCAAGGACAAAATATTTTGATAGTTTGGATGAAATGATGAAGAAGTATATTGAAATCTATGGCGAAGACGATTTTAAAAAGCTTGAAGACTTCTACATAGAACATATCAGATATGTAGTCTGAAATATGATGGGCGTTGTGCCTAACGGCAGCTAGATTATCTTTTTCGAGTTTGGAAATCCCTTATATTTAAACGAAAACTGAATAAAACTTGAACAGATATACCTATATGTACTCTTTTTAATAATATATAGGTATACTTGTACAAGTTTACTCTAATAACTCCTTATTTCTTCTTGTTTTTTAGGGTTGGTAATGTACTTTACATGATGAGAGAAACAGAGAAAATCTCGTTGCCGAAGGCACAACGCCCACGGAATAAGGATATTAAGTGGTATTTGTTTCAAGGTGCGTTTAGTCAGACGATGCCGAATTATAGGATTTGGCATGTATTTCATCCGCATAATGAGGGATTTTCACTGTGATTTCGAGATTGTCATTGGTGAACGACTCCTGAAAATGGTGTTCCCGAAGTGGACAAATATCAAGACAATAATGATTAATTGACTAATCAGGATTTGAGTAGTACTATGGAATTGGTAATATTAGGAAGAGCGAGAGAACCTATGACTAAGATAGAGATTTTAAAAGAAGTGTATGAAGAGCTTGGGTTAACTATCAAAGATATGAACGTCAATTAGAGTTCAAGTTATATGAAAGTCCCAATACAATTTTGTGGGCTCATGTGATTGATTATAATCAGTATAAGTTAGATGGCTCAAGGAAATATATTCCCCCATTAATAGCCAGTGGACTATTTAAAATTGAATGGGTTTTATGTGTGAAAGAAGTCAATGAGCAACAAGAATCTGCACTAATTCAAAATATTGATAATTCTTCACATGTTAATTGCATAGGCACAATAGAAAAAATTATTGATGACTATACATTTGTTTGCTTCCTTGATATTTTAGGCAAAGTGACTGTTGAATTAGAGGAAGCTAATAATGTCATACATGAAAAAATGAAAGTCCAGTTTACTGGTAATTTAGCTTTTGAAATTAATCAATAGAGTAATGACTTGGAGGTGGTTGTGATGCAGGATAAAGGAGTGAGTTTTCAAATAACGAGTGAATATGGGAATCTTCTTTCTGATTTATTAGAACCATTACCATACAATGATTATAAGTGGCTCATCGAATATGATGAAATATATAAATTGAACGGTGAGGAGATAACGGATGAACCCTTATATGATAAGGATATATACAAGGGGCAAGAACTTTATGAAATTGCAAATAAACATAGTTATTATATGATTTTTATAAGCCTAATGGCTTTTTATGAGGCAAAAGAACCAAAGCCAATCAGAAATTATGAAGATTACATAGATAGTGATTGCCAAATCTTTGTTTGTGTATCTGATTGCTCAAACGTTATGATTTTATGTAAAAATAATAACTTAGTGCTTAAAATGCATGAGTATGCCCTGTCAAAAGGTTATGAGAAAGTTAGCTTTATTAGCGAAAAAGACCTTATCAATGGTCACTGTAGATTATCATAAACAATATAGAAGGATATACAGATATTTGGAGGGGAAATATGAAAGAGAAGCTATTACTGAGCAGCATCATTGTTTTAGCAGTATTTTTAATATGTTCCTGTGGTAACAAGGAAAACCAAACAAAGATTAATGAACCGACAGAAGTCACAACAAAAACAGCAATTCAAGAAGATAATGTTACGGACAGTTCAATAGCTGCTCCAACTAATTCTTCAATAAATAAAAGCAATCAGGCAACTCAAGAGGATACCTCTAGTATTTCTTCATTTGATAACATTCAAAAGGCAATTCAAGGCATAGATAGTAAGACGGCGGAATCGACATTATTCCAGCATATCGGTAAAACATACGATATGCTGAAGAATGAACATCCTACAGCAGTGATTCAATACTACTATATTCCTGACGCTGCTGTAGCATGCATAGCAGAACCTGATACCAACTATGCCTTCATTATTTTGGGAACACAAGACTTTCCATTTGAGGAATATGCAGAAGCATACAAAGACCAGTTCAAATGTTCTGGTTTGTATACAACGGTAGGCGTTTACTTTCCAATAGCCAATGATATGACTATTGCCGATTTCTTTTCTTCCATAGGGGTTTCGAGCTATGATTACTTTAACGATGAATATCCAGGTGGGGCAGGTTGGTTCTGCTTCGAATTTCACGGCTTGGATGTGAGTATTGATGCAAGTGAAGACAGTTATGATAGTAATGGCAATTTTAAACCTGCTACAATGATTAAAAGCAGCTATCCAGTTGCCATAATGGATAATGATATGGATGGACAAAACCAAAAGGTGATTGACGGGATTGATTACTGATAGCAATTTCGCATTTAATTAGTTAAAGTCTAACCAAGGCGGAACATTATGTGTAAGAATAGAGTGTACCCTAAGTTTAATGATGAATATAACGAAATAAAGTAAAATATAAATTAAATTTCAAATAAATTTACATAATGTAAATTAAATTATAGATATATTATTTACATAATGATATACTTATCTTATGAAGAGGTAGGAGGTGTCATTATGAACATTGGATATGTGCGTGTCAGTTCGGTTGACCAGAACGAAGCTCGGCAGATTGAAGGATTGCAAAGGTATAATATTGAGAAATGGTTTACTGAAAAGGTGTCTGCAAAGGATACTAATAGACCAAAGCTGCAAGAGATGCTTGAGTTTGCCAGAGAAGGCGATACGATATATATTCATGATTTTTCGAGGCTGGCAAGGAGTACGGCAGACTTATTAAGGATTGTAGAACAACTTAACATAAAGGGCATTCATCTTGTAAGCACTAAAGAGAATCTTGACAGCTCCACTCCAACTGGTAAGTTGATGCTCACGATGATTGGTGCGATAAATGAGTTTGAACGAGCAAACCTGCTAGAACGCCAGAAAGAAGGCATTTCCATTGCTAAGAGAGATGGCAGATATAAGGGCAGAAAAGCTGTTGAGGTAGAGGGATTCGACAAACAATACAAGAGGTACTTGAATAGAGAACTTAATAAAGTTCAGCTTGCAAAGGAATTGAAGATTACAAGACCGACATTAGACAAATTAATTAAGGAATACGAAAAAGAGTAGGTGTACTGCTCTTTTCTTATGTGAAGGTACGGGGTAGATTACATATTTACTTTTTTTAATGGAATTATTAATGAAAGGGTTAGTTGTATGCATGACCCGTAAATGAATTTTATGATTAAGTAAAAAGCGGTTGGATTATTATATTGATTATGTATTTTGCAAAAAATGTATAAATAAAACAAAATAAGTGGTAATATGTAATTAAAATATGTCGCAATATATAAGGGAGGTTGGATATGGATATATTTACTGCTGGGCTTGCGAAAAAAATATTAGAAAAATATACAGAACCAATTATAAAGAATGTTACAAAAATTGCTAGAGATGAATGGGAAAAATTCAAAACTGATTTTGGAATTGTTTTTTCCGAATATGAAAAGAAATCATATGATAAATATAGCAAAATAAAAACAATCTTGTATAAAACAGAACCTAAGTTTATCTATGATTTTTTTGAGTGCCCAAGCCTATCAAAAGAAAATGATAAAACCTTTCAACCTATTAACACTAACGATATTTTAGATATATCGAGATACATCATAATTCAAGGAACTGGGGGAATTGGTAAATCAACACTTATGAAGCATTTATTTATTAGTGAAATAAACAATAAGGATTTGATTCCAATTTTTATAGAACTTAAAGATTTGAATGACATAAAAGAGGACTACTCAATTTCGGAATTAATATTCAATAAATTAAGTAATTTGGGAAGTACATTAAAAAGTATGTACCTTGACTATGCATTAAAATCGGGATGCTTTCTCTTTTTACTTGATGGATATGACGAAATACAAACTGAAAAAAAAGATATTTTTTTTAGAAATTTAGATGATTTTTGTGATAAATTTAATGAAAACTATTTTATTATATCTTCAAGACCATATAGCGAATTCATTGAATTTCAGAGATTCACTGTGTTATCAACAGAACCTTTAGATGAAGAGCAGGCAATATCTTTAGTTAGAAAGATTGAATTTGATGATTGCATAAAAAGTAGATTTATCGATGAATTACAAAATGGTTTATTTGACAAACATGTATCATTTGCTTCTAACCCGTTATTATTGAATATAATGCTACTGACTTTTGAAAACTATGCAAATATACCTGAAAAATTACACTTGTTCTATGCTAACGCTTTCGAAACGCTATATTCGAAACATGATGCAACTAAGTCAGGGTACAAAAGAGACATGAAATGCAAATTATCATATGATTTATTCCAAAAATTATTTTCTTCTTTTTGCTTTATTACCTATACCCAAGATAAAATTGAATTTACATATGATGAGTTACTGAATGTACTAAAACAAGCAAAGGAACTATTGAATCAAAAAGAGCTTGAGGTGGAAGATTATTCATTTGATTTAGTAAATTCGTTGTGTGTTCTCTATAAGGATGGACTGACTTATAGGTTCGCACATCGTTCATTTCAAGAGTATTTTACTGCAATTTTTTTGAAAGATTTAACAGATGATAATTTTAGTAATTATGGAATTCAGATTATTAAAAAGGATTCGTATAAAGCAATACATGATAGTGTATTTAGTATGCTGTTTGATATGTGTGAATCAAGATTTGAAAAGAATATATTATTGCCAATATTAAGCAAAGTTGAATCAAATTTCAGTGTTAATGAAGATAAATACACTTCCTATTTAAGAAGAAGAATTGAAAGAATAAAGTTCGAAAAACATAATAGAGAAAATCAATTATGGCTAATGAATAGAAATTCATTTTCAGATGAAAATATGGGTCTCGTTGAATTTTTATGTGATTGTTCATCTCATTATCGTGAAAAAAGTATTTTCCCAATGGATGAATCAGAAGAATTATTAAATTACCTGGCAACTGAAAAAGAATATAATATTGGCGAAAGTATTACTTGTGATGCAATTTTAGAGGATGCAAAATTACTGACCTTGTTAAAGGAAACTTGGATTGGTAAGATGCTTGAAGCAGTGTCATCAATGAAAGATTTATTAGAAGCTAAGCAAGCAGAGATTAGTATTGATTTATCGAAACTGTTACTTCATTAATATTCAATGAATTTACAAAGGCTTGTTGAATTCATGAATAAATAGAACTATAATGTTAATAGAAACTCGTCCTTAGACGAGTCCACAAAACGCAAAATGGACTAGTTCTGTAAGAGAGCAAGACCAAGCAGGGAGGTAATTACCCTTCGGGGTACAATGCCTGAAAGGCGGCTGCCCGTCGCTGCCCGGTAGGTAGGTCGCATGAGCGTACTGGCGACAGTGCGCCTAGATAGATGATTGTCTAATACAGAACTCGGCTTATAGGCTTGCTCACACCAACATAGCTCAGATAAAACTGAGCTTTTTTAATTGGAATTAATAGACTGTAGAATTAGTATTTGCAATGGTTTCGGCTTTCGTGTTCGGATAGATGTGAACAGGGAGTCATAGACGGAAATAATGGTCAATATCAAAAAATGTTGCTTAACCGTTGTTTAAAATCGGTGATCGTGGTTAAAAAATTGCACATTATTTGCACATGAACCTAGAAAGGAATGACCAGTACTGGGGAGAGGAAAGTAACTTGGGTAAATTCGATGAAAAAAATATCCGATGATTCTCGGTCGAATATTCACATAATACATTTTATAAAACTTCATCAGGTGAGACATACAAGTATATTGTTCTTACTTATGAATAATGCCCCTATAGGAGTTGTTGCTGAAAGAGCAGGGCATAGAACAAATTAATCATAAGGTGAAAAATAAATTATTTTTGAATTAATGCCCTGGCTGTTGAAGTCGGGGTTTTTGATTGTACGAAGCTTCTGCATTAAAATAATATGTTGAATATTCCATTATTTGCATGTAAACTGTTAGTAATTGGAAAATAATAAAACAAATAATATAATTGCTTATACTTTTCATTTTAAAGGGTGGGATGCTTGTGGGTGATAACAGAATTCGGTTTGATTTGACTTCTGCCGACACTAAAATTATTGGCACGGATTATCAGTTTTTCTATTTTATTTCTTCAATTCTTTCAATTAAAAAAGGAGAGTCGGTAGGATATGAGGTTAAAGACGACGTGCATATCAGTCTACCTTCGGGGGGCTTAGTATTGATACAAGTTAAACATACTACGCAGAAAAATGCACAGGGACAGCCAATTAATCTAGCTGAAAAAGACAATGATTTATGGAAGACCCTAAGCAATTGGGCTTTATTGATATGTGATACTAATGACGGAAGGGGAACCTTTCCGAAGCAGAAAGATTTTATTGAAAATACTAAGTTTATCCTAGCTACTAACAAATCTGATAATTCTGCTAATCAATTTCTTGCTAATTATAGAGAACTCAAAAGTGGAAAGCAAGAATTAAAAGGCTTTGAAACCTATTTGAGAAATTTGCTTGCGAATTCTATAGGGGAGTTAAAAACTTATATTGAAGTCTTACTAAATATGGATAACCAATTATTATATAGTTTTCTTCAAAAAATTGAAATTGAATTTGATGCCGAGAACATTATTGAAAGTATTAAGACACAAATTGGAGAGAAAAATATAGGATTAAGCAGAATTAATGATGTGTTTAATGGTATTTTTTCCGAATTAAAGCAAGACTTTTTTAATAAAGTCCAGAATGGTCTAAAGCAAATTATTACCTATGACGAATGGTATACAAAATATACAGGAGTATTTGAAAATCATAGAACAACCAATCTTCCGATTAGAAGATTTCATCCTGCGGTGCCACATAATAATTTAAATGAACAGATATTTATTAAAGAGTTGATTAAAATCGGCGATATCGACGAAAATGATACAGAACAAATTGCATTATTTACATCTTATATGCTTGAAATAAAACTAAATTTGCAACAATGGTACGATGATGGGGAAATTACCAATGAGCAAAAAGATCGTTTTCATAGCAATGCAATTACTTATTGGCGAAATATTCATGGACATTGCCATAGGAGCACTGGAGATGATAAATCACTCGATATCACTCATGCGAATAACTGCTTATATGAATTGAGGAAAAAAGAATTAAAGATAAATAATACAGAATTAGATATTGAAATAAGTAATGGTGAATTTTATCATCTTTCAAATGATGCAGAAATTGGTTGGCTGAAAAAGTGGGAGGTTGGTTACAAAAAATGAAAGAAGTAAATTCATTTTATAATAATGAGCTAATAACAGCTATAGCTATATTGTCAGCTTTGAAAAAAGCAAAAACATTAGAGATTAGTAAAATATTACTAATACAACCTTTACTAAGCTATGCGGGGGTTCTTAGCTTTGTTAAAAAAGGTACTGTAAAAGTGAGAAGTATTGAAGAATTAATCATAAAACGAAATATCACGTTTACTAACTTTAATAAGAGATATTTTGAAAGTTTATCACTATCAATTAATTCGATTTTTCTGCTAGAGCAATTAAATCTTATAATTATTGATGATAATAAGTTAATACATTCCGAGATACAGTTTGATTTTGGTCATAAAACTTTGGGGAAAAGAGCAAAAGAAGTAATATCAGCTGCAAATAATTTAGCGGAAATGTTAAAGAGGGAGGATGCAAGCAATTTATATTTGAGCTTGCGGATAGAACTATGAAATTCTATATTCATAAGTTGATTCTTTGGCTTAAGGTGGGTGAGCCTCGTGTGCTAGAGTTCGAAAATAATAAATTTAATGTTATTACTGGTAACAGCAAAACAGGAAAAACCGCTATTCTTGAAATTATTGATTACTGCTTCTGCGGAAGTGAAAGCAATATTTCCTATAGGCACATTGGAGAGAATGTGTTATGGTATGGATTAAACTTCAAGATTAATGGTAAAGATTTCACGATCGCGAGAGGAGAACGGGAAAATAATTATCCTTCAAGCAATTATTATTTTTCAGGAATAGGAGAGATACCCAAGAATCCTATAACCAGTATAAGTGAATCGGACTTGAAGATAATTTTAGAGCAGGAATTTGGAATTAATGAAAAAATTGCATTTTCATATGGAGGTAAAACAGTAAAACGAGATTCAAAAATTTCGTATAGGTATTTTCTCATGTTTAATACTTTATCGGGTAATATTATAACCCATAGTGATACTTACTTTGACAAGGAAAACATAGAAAGATACAGGGAGGCACTTCCACGGATTTTTGACTTGGCAACTGGTATTACAACTATGGAAAATATAGTAATCAGTGACAAAATTGAATCTTTGGAGAAAGATTTAATAAAACTTGAAAAGGATAAATTACTGCAACAACAGAGTGTAAACGATAAAAACGCTGAGCTAATGTCCTTAGTAAAAAGAGCAAAAGAGGCTAGGGTTATTAACGTCATTTCTGATGGATTCGAGGCAGATATTAATAATTTGAAATCAGCAGTTACAACTGGATTGTTGGATTTGGTAGATATTGAAGAAGAAAATACACTTGAAGAATTAAAAAAAGAAAGGCAAAATGTAATATTAAAAATTAGAAAATTAAAGCGCTTTTCTAGACGTTATGCGGCATATAAAAAGTACCTTTCTAGGGAAGAAAGTAGTTTGATGCCAATTCTCTATATTAAAAAATATGCAGAAAATATTGAGAATGATGAATACAAACAATTTTTGGATATGCTCGAAAAGGAATACTTTCAAATCAGGGAAGTGATAAAAAATAAGATGCCTTTTGAAATGGATGTTGATGATAAACTAAATAAATTAAAACATGAACTTTATGAAATCGAAAGAAGGATTAAACTGTGTCCTGAAATAGATTATATAACTATTTCTGATAAGCAAAGATATATGGCAATAGGGGAACTAAAATCAGATTTTCTTAAATTAGTTAACGAGCCGGAGACAATTTCAAACATAGATCAAAAAATTAGTCTAAAGGAAAAAGAGCTAAATGAACTAAAAACTCAATATGTTTCATTAGAAGAAAAACGAGTCAACATGATTGAGGCTTTAAATGATTATATACAAACTTATATAGATATATCAAAAGATGCATTTGAAGAATACGGGAACTATTTATCAGCATTTAATTACAAGAAAAAGACATTAGAAATGAGGCAGAATAAGGCATCGTTTACAGAAAAACTTACGAGCAGTTCAGATCATTTATTTATGCATATGTGTTTGTTTTTTGGCTTGCATGAACTAATACTGAAAAATAAAGTTCCATATGTTGCCTCTTTTCTAATTTTGGATCAACCTAGTAGACCATATTTTAATAATAAACAATATGACTTAAATGAAAGCAAAGAATTCATTAATAAAAAAGACGATTGGAATAAGGTAATCCAAATATTTAAATTGCTGAATGCGTACATAAATAATATAAGGAATAATAAAAACGAATTTCAAGTAATTGTTTTAGAGCATGTATCGACTGATGCATGGGATGGGTGTGAATATGTAAATCTTGTTGATATATTTGATGGAGTTGAAAATGCACTTATTCCACCTAGTATTACAAATATCGATATTTCCTAGAGGAATATCGATGCTTAGTTCGTTTTGAATTAAAAAGGTATAACAGTATGAGGAGGGTGTATATATGGTGGAGTCAAATAAAATTGTATTAATAAAACTTAAAGAGGGCGCAACAGATAAAATAATTGCACGTTTAGAAGATAGTTATATGAAAAAAGTAACACAAATTTACAATGTAGTTGGTGAAAATGATAAAGCTCTAATGACTGAGTTATTATTAGATAAAGAATACTGGTGTCTATTTATTACATATGAAGGGAGATCCTCTTCACCTCAATTTAGAGCTCTTTATTGGGGATCTTTCACGCTTAATAAAAATAGAAATATGGTTTACCAGATACATACAAAGTCACTATCTCAAATGATTTGTTTGAATATTGCTTCCTATGTGGAACTGAATTTAAAGGCTGATTTCCACAATTACTCACAGATTAATATTGAGAGTTCTAGCGCGCTTGTAAATCAAATGGAGTTTATTAGGCGAGATTTTTATGAATTTGAACCTAGAAAAATTACATATGCTCCCATTGATACAGAGAATGAGTTATCAAATCTTGCTCAAAAAAATCAGCATTGTAAAAGATTGTACAACATGACAGAGATAGCAGATGGACGCGGAGAATTTCAACGTGACTACGATCGTATAGTACATTCAAAAGCTTTTCGCCGGCTAGTGGATAAAGCTCAAATATTTACATCTTCTAAAGGGGATTATTACAGAACAAGAATGACCCATTCTTTGCTGGTCAATCAAATATCGAAAAGTATGTGCATACAGTTAAAACTCAATCCATGTCTTACAGAAGCAATTGCTTTAGGACATGATTTAGGACATACGCCGTTTGGTCATCAAGGTGAACGTACACTGGATAATATTTTATCTGGCGAAATTAAGTCACCTGATAATCCATTGAATGAGAATGATTACGGTAAGTTTGGTGGATTTAAACATAATTATCAAAGCCTACGAATTGCATCTCATTTGGAGGAAGCTTATATAGCTGGTGAAGGGCTCGACCTTTCTGCCCAAACACTTGAAGGAATATTAAAACATACTGAATTACGTAAAGAATGTGAGCTTCTAGATTTTTTACCTTCAGATTTAATTTCAGATATGAATATGGACCATGAGTTTGCAACTACTTTAGAAGGGCAAATCGTTGCGGTAGCTGATGAAATTGCACAACGTGCTCATGATTTAGATGACGCTTTTTCTGCAAAGCTAATTGATATAAACTACTTAATCGAAGCATTAGGCTTAAAAAAAGCTAAAGAATTAAAGAATCGTATTACTAATATTCAAAATATGTTCAAAACATTTTCAGATCAGGGACGCAAATTTACTGATAAAGAAGAGTTATTGCATGAAAAAATTTCTGCGGAAGTAATTGACTTCTTTGTCCAAGATGTTGTGAACGAATCAATGATTAAAATGAAAAATTATGGAGCATTGAGGTCATCGGATAATCGCGTAGATGAAAAATTAATTTGGTTTTCTAAATCAGGAGAGATTTTGTGCAGATATTTGGAGCGTATTATTTCTAAGAAAGTAATAAACGGTCTAGAGGTTTCTCAATTTGATAGCCGTGGGAATGCTGTTGTACTTGGTTTATTTAGAGCTTATTATAGGAATCCAAAACTACTACATGTTGGAACTTTAAGACGTATTTATTATGATATGCGGCAACAGGGAATAACTGAGCTAATCGATTTTGAAACAGGCGATCAAAAATTAGTAAAAAAAGAGTGGAATAAAATTAATGGCTTGAAACTTGAAGAAACAGCGAAAGAAGACGATTATAATTTGAAAAGAAAAATACTTGTTCGTAACATATGCGATTTCATTGCAGGTATGACTGACACCTATGCTTTATCAGAATATAATAAGATATGTTTTTAAGTTGTAAAATTACACTTTGGTCAAAAAATATTATGGTGAAAAATGTTTGAAAACTATATTTATATATCTCCTCACTTTATTCCAGAGGATTATACAGAAATTAAATTGAGAATAGATAGCCCTGAAAGCGATTGGGAGAAAGCAATCGATATTTTTCTAGATAGAATTAATGGGCGCTATTTTAATGCAATTAAGCTGCTATTAGATAAAACTCGTCGTTTCCAAGGAAATTCTACAGATTATAGTTTCAGTGCGATGGCTCTGATGTGTTTGATGATTGAAACACTGCACCAATTTTATAACGGGCTGGATGAAACAGAACCTCGTAGGCATAGAGAGGCATTTGTAAATTTTCTAACTAGAAGCAATAATTTTAGGTTTGAGTTTAATCGTCATGAAGCACAACTCTTTTATTCTCACATAAGAAATGGCATTCTTCACCAAGCGCAGACTAAAGGAAACACTCAAATAACCATTTCTTCTTATATGATGGTTGAAGAAGTTCCTGATGGAATAAAGGTAGATGTGATGTTATTCTATAAAGCACTAAAAAAAGAAATAAGCCACTATGTTTCTATGTTAAGATGCTCCGATGAATTTGTTATTCGGGAAAATTTTATAAGAAAAATGGGTTTTATCACAAAGGATAATGTTTAATGGGCAAATGAAAAGGCGATTTGATTATATTTTGCCAGCAGTCGAAAGCGGTCGTTACGGCCGCTTTTATTAATTCCTGAACAGTTTGGTGATGAAATCACAGATAATAAAATGAAAAGGATTTATGATGATAAATATTGGAATACGCAATGAAATGAAAAATTCAGGAGGCAAAATATGTTAAGAATGATAATAGGCGCAGCAATCGGAGGAGCATTGGGCTTTGTGTATTATAAATTGGTAGGCTGCTCATCAGGAACCTGTCCAATCACATCAAAACCATTAAATTCAATTATGTATGGAGCGGTGATGGGTTTATTGATTAGTTGACTGTATAAGGAAATTCGATCGGAAATGGGTAGGTATAAAATGAAAAATTCAAAACAAAACAAATTGAAGGATCATGTTGATTGAATTCTATGAACATGAAACTCCTTTTGGACCAACATAGAATAAAATTATAGGTTATGATATACTTTATAAAATGAAACCAACATCATAACCAGTTGCATTCCTTTATGTTTTCTGTTTATGATAATATTACTTGATTTTGAGGATAAAGGTTTGACAAAAACCATTTAGGAAAGAAGAGAAGATGGATTGCAGTGAAATGTTAAGTGAAGAACTTTCTGAAGAAGAGAGAGAAGAATTTTTCAATGCTATTTATGGCAATGTGAAAGAAGAAGAAAAAAATGAAAATAAGAGCATAGATCCTTCTTGAGGTATAAGCTTTGAAAGGGAGGCATTACTTATGAAAAAACAAACGAAAATCAGATTAACTTTAATTGATAAAAAGGGGAAATACAATTGTCATCATGGACACAAAATTGGGGACTCGTTTGACTTTGAAACTGACCGGGGCAAACTTTGCCCAATGGCGGTGCATGTTGCATTTCCCTATATTGAAATAATTAAATATGGCGGCACGCCGCCGGAACGTGCGGATTCTGATGCTGTCACCTTTTGCTGTCCGGATGCAGATGTGATTAATATTTTCAGAATCGATAAGATTGATACGTTATAGCATTTTTTCGACAGTTTCTAGAGCACTTCATGCATACGAGACATTCGTTTTTAATAATGCGATAGGAATCATCCAGTCTTTTAACTGATTTGGAAGGACATATCTGTTCACATAACCCGCAATGATTGCATTTCTCCGGATTAGTACGCATAGAACGCCGCGATAACTTTGCAGGAAAGCTTAGTATTGTTCCAAATGGGCATAAATGGCGATGCCAGAGATCCGGAGGATAGAATAATGTGGCTATAATGCCCAGTGTAAAAAGGACAGGCAGAACCGGCAATCTAGCTCCAGATACAAATGACATAAGAAAAGCTGCAAAGAATACTGCCAGTGCAGTGTTTCTTGTCCAGGTATTAGATAGAAACGCTGGGGCGGTAAAGCTTTTGATATGGAGCTTCCTTTTCAGCCAAGTGATGATAGACATCACCGTATTGATAGGGCAGATCCAGCCGCAGTAGATGCGGCCGAACCATGCTGCTGTGATGATTCCAATGACAAATAACCCCATCCAAAGCTGTATCCGGCCAATCAATATGAGAATGAAAAACAGCATTAGAAATATGATCTGAATGATCGACTGTATTATTTTGTTCATGGTACTAACCTTTATAAACACTTGGGTTTGGTGCCTTTACGACGAAAAATTCTAGAACATGATCATGATTGTTTAAAATGTTCATCTTGGTATTATACGGGATGTTGATGATTTGCCCACCTTCATATTCTGCAGGGGAATGTTCTTCCAGCTTCAAGCTCATAGTTCCGCGGACAATAATCAAATAAACATTTGAATTTGAATAATGCTCCGGCATTCTCTCGCCTTTCGGTAGAACCATATGATTGATCATTACCGGTTCGTCGTCGATCAGTTTTTCAACACCTTTTACATCCTTTGTTGAATAGTGATATATTTTTTCGATCATGAAACTCAACTCCTTTCATTGATAGCAATTATAAATCAGAAAAAGAAATCAGAAAGTTACCTTGGTAACGAATCAGGAGAATTATGAGAATTTTTTTAGATGTGATTAAGTCGATTAAGCTTCTTGAAGGACTTTCGGACGAACAATTTACAGAAATGCTGGAATCGGCCGAATGCAACATAAAAGAATATTCCAAAGGGCAGATCATTCACCTTGAAGGGGAGAGCTGCCAGACGATAGACCTCATTTTGGAAGGTCAGATTTCTGTGCAGAAAATCGATGAAAATGGCAATATTATGATAATCAGTTCTTTCAGTACAGGAGATGCGGTAGGTGTAAATCTAGTTTTTTCAAAAAGAAATTTCTATCCTTTTCACGTGATAGCCGCTTTTCAAACTACAATATTGCATCTCAATCAAAGTGTTATCCTGGAACTATGCAGGACCAACCAGACTTTCATGATCCATTTGCTGGAGTCTATTTCAGACCGTTCTTTAACACTGACAGATAAAAT
>CAZNMO010000115.1:0-14649 GCA_964574195.1 uncultured Clostridiaceae bacterium
CATTAGATGAGAAAAAGGCGGGATTTCAACGCAGAGAAGCCTTAAAACAGCTGCAGATTTTTCCCAACCTTACGTACAAGAAAATGGACGGTGAGGGAAACATTGAGCGGACTTTCGGAAACAAATCATTCCTAGCGATATACAACGCAGCTTCTGACTTCCAAGACACGCTACGTGACAACCATGGTGGATTTGATTTTCAAGACCTATCAGAGAACGACAAACGGACTGGTGAAACGATTGAGTCTGACTGGGATGAATCTAAGTCACCTATGAAGCTGTTGTATGTACATCGAGACGTTGATGGAAAAGGTTGGACGAAAGTATTCATAGATGTAGATGGAACATTACGAATCACTAGAGACGCAGATGATGGGACGTTGACATATGTTGAGATGGATGAGCCTGGCAATATCAAGGTTCGTAGACAAGTTGATAACCCTAACCATGGTCAAGGAAACGACTATGCAGAAACTGGTATAAATGTTGATGGTACCATATACTCTGAACGAAAGAAAAACAACCAAAAGTCTACATTTAGTATGAGACCAAATTCAGTGGACTACTACACTGATGGGGACGTTAACATCACGGCGAAAGGTGAAGTTAACATAACTGGCGCTACGATTAATCTGAACGAAACGGGGTGACAACATGCCAAGAATGGCTAGGATGAACGACTATCACAAGGGAATATGCGACCACGCAGCTCCTTGTTGTCCTCATATTGTTACTGGACCAATTGTTGAAGCTAGTGGAAATGTTCGTACCAACGGGAAAGGTACGGCGAGACTTAATGACAAAGTGATTCACGATTGTCCTCATTGCGGTACTGGGTATATAGCTGAAGCAAGCGGTTCTGTGTTCGTAAACGGTAGGGGCGCTGCTAGACTTGGTGACAGGGTGGTCTACCCTGGCGGTGAAGGTAAAATCATAGAAGGTAGCGGAGATACAAATGCAGGAGGTTGATGAACATGCCACAAAGCGATGGAAAGAACACCCTCCAACGAATGGAATTTTTGTTCGATGGAAAGAGCTATAAGTTCAACATCAACCCAGAAGAGTACACGCAGGATGAACCAGTGCGTTCAACTATCACTCAAACGAAAGCTGGTGCTTGGGTTGATAAGTTCGGCGCTGGTCTTCCACAAATATTTATGCGTGGGACTACTGGATTCAAGAACGGCTTTGAGAAGTTCAAGGAGCTTCGAGGATTTTTGAGAGCGTACAACGATTCTGTGACTCCAGGGTTGGAAATCACAAAGGAAATGATTTTCCACAACTTCACAGATGGGGAGAGCTGGATTGTGGATACAGACCCATCAGGGTTCAAGCTATTTCGTTCCAAGTCCAACCCACTTATGTACATGTATGAAATACGACTTACGTGCTTGCGTGATGCTTCAGTACCAAAAGAGAAGTCTTCAGGCGGTTTAGGGAATCCATTGGGCTCAGCACTAGCGGACGAAACGAAAACCAGACGTGAGTCACCAAACTTAATTCAATAAGGGAGGTGTAAGAAATGCAAGGTGTGTACCCTTTTGCCATTCCTTACCTTGAAGACGCAGTGGGAGGGGAGAATGGGCAAATTTCATTCTCCTTTTCTGCTTATGTGAGAGAATTGAGCCTTATATCCAACGGTGTGATACAACAACCTTTAACAGAACAAGAGGACTGGGACTCTGAAGACATACTTCCAGCCAATCCAATGCCTACGTTCGTAGTGTCTAATTTGGCTTATACAAAGTATCAGAACCTGTTCAACGCCAACAACACTGATGTAAAAGGCGGAGGAATGAAAGAAAGTTCTTTGGTGAAGCGATATTTGAGAGCAGAGCCAAGAGATATTGACAAGAATCTGTCCTTAATAGTCAGAGCCGTGTTCCTGGAAGCGTATTCATTGTATAAAGCTCTGGAAAATCCTACTGACTTGTTCAAGTACATTTCAGAAAAGGACATACGGATAATCATTGAAAATATCAGATGGGCAACTAAGAAGTTGTTTGAGGGCTACGACTTCGACTATGAGCTTTTGGTTGAGTTCCGTTGGCTAGAAAGAGCTTTCAAGTATGTCGAACAATCCGACGAGCTATTCAACGCTGAGTTCAACAGTGAAATAACTCGCTACAATAACGTGCGAGGGGGTGTAGGGCAATGAGGTTTGTAACTCATATAGTTTCATACGGAGAAACATTACAATCCATAGCACAAGAATACTTTGGGACTGCTGAAAACTGGACTGAACTAGCGGTACTGAACAACTTGGACTATCCGTTTATTGACACCGACGGACTAGAGCCTTCAGACAATATTAGAGTGAAGCGGTTGGGCGAACAGCTCTTGATTCCAGTGAGTGACGCCACTGTTTTAAACAACATTGCAAGTCTCAAAGAGGTAGACGATGTGTACAGTAAGTCCTTGGGTGAAGACATAGAGATATTCTCAGACTTCAGCGCTCTATCTGTTACCAAAGACGGTACGGGCGAATTCATATCAGATGTACACGGTGACCTGAAGACGGTACGAGGGTTGAACAACCTTCGGCAGTCTATCCTGATTCGACTATCCACACCAAGGGGTTCGTTGCTTCACCACCCAGAGTTCGGAACTGACCTTCATAAATACCTTGGAGCTAAAGGAACGCCTGGGGGAGTGCAGAAAATCGTGGTGGAAATCAAGCGAACAATTCTCACTGACCCAAGGGTGGCAGAAGTAGTGATTGAGGAAGCAACTCTTGATGGAGATAAACTTCTTGTCAATGGTTACTACGTTCCATTAGATATAAATGAAGCCATTCCACTAAATTATATATTGTAAAGGACGGTGATAGATATGGGATTGAAAATCAAGTCGTTTGCTCAGGTTCTACGTGGAATGGTGGACTGGGTAACGACTAACACTGGAAAGATTACGGACTTCCACGTTGGTTCTGCTATCAGGACTCTCTTAGAAGCTATTGCGTCAGAGATAGAGCAGATGTACTACGCTATCTATAAGAACGTTCACTGGGCTATTGAGAACAGTATTTACCACGCTTTTGACTTTGTGAGATTCCCAGCCAGAAGCTCCTATGGTACGCTAACGGTAGCGTTTGCTTCACCACTACCAGGACAATATGTCATTCCAAAGGGTACAAAGTTTGCTACATCAACTATTGGGGACTCAAAGCAGATTTTCTTCATCACAAAAGAGGACTACGTGGTTGCTGAAGGTTCTGATGTTGCAGATATTACAGTGTACTGTACCGAGCCTGGAACGATAGGTAATGTGTCCGCCGACTCTATCACAATTATGGTGAATCCAATTCACGGAGTTATCGAGGTTCGAAACAAGAGCCGATTCACTAATGGTCAGAATGAGGAAAGCCTTGCTGATAGAAAGAAACGATTCACTCAGTACATCAATTCTTTGTCTAAAGGGACGAAAAAAGCTATTGAGTATGGAGTGAGAAGCGTAGAGGGCGTCACTGGTGTATATGTAGACGACTCTATGGTTGGTGTAGTCTTCATTTACGCTCATGATTCTGACGGCGAGCTTACAGATGAACTACAAGAGAGAATCCTTGTGAATCTGAAGGACTATCGTGCTGCTGGTATTCCTTGTCTAGTGTTTCCTGTACCTAAACGTGAAATTGACATCAACGTTGTCATTACGGTACAGAAAGAATACAACAATAACAAGTTCAAAGAGGAAATCACGAACGCACTTACTGATTACGTCAACGGTATAGCGGTAGCAAAAGACTTCTATGTCACTGATTTAATCACATTCCTGAAAGAATACAACGACTTCGCTGTATTATCTTGTAAATTTATTTCTCCTCCAGACGACATTATCACTGGGAAAAATGAAATACTGCGTGTAAGAGATATTGTTGTCACGTTGAAAAATAACTCGTAACAAAGGAGGAAGGAGGAGTTGTAAATGCTGAAATTCCTGAGTCCCGTTTTCAAACGCTTCACCACAATCGGTATGAGTGAAGAAGGCAAAGCGGTAATGGAAGCAATTGAAAGAGAGCTACAAAATCTCAGCCTAGCCAGCAGTTTGGTTAGGCTTGAGTCTGTAATCACCACAGCTACTGGCTCCTGGCTTGACCATTGGGGCAGCTGGTTCG
Organism: uncultured Clostridiaceae bacterium; assembly: GCA_964574195.1. Lineage (GTDB taxonomy): Bacteria > Bacillota > Clostridia > Lutisporales > Lutisporaceae > BRH-c25. Next base: position 4,115 of record CAZNMO010000115.1, read on the forward strand.
GTATTAAGCGCCGATTCTTAGAGCCTGATGAATCAATGCGAGAACGCATTTTAAATGTTGTTAGAGCTTTGAAAGTAACTATCCCAGCCATAGAGCAAGCCGTGAAGGACTTCCACCAGGATGCGGACGCTTTTGTACAAATACGTGAACCTCACGTTGACGTCTTCAAATATGGCGAGTCCGTTTATAGTGGGCGTCATAAGTACCAAAATTATGACTACTATAACACAGCGGTAATCGACATTATAATGGATAGAAGCTCAGTGAGTAACTTAACAAATATAAGTATTCTTGGTTCAAAAACAAAGGTAACAGATTATTTTAAGGATATTAATGAACTAGATGCGCTACAAGAAACCGCTGGCTCTGAGATTTCCATTATGTCAACTTACGATGCTCTGGGAACTTTGTCCAAGGGTATAGATGACTCAAAACCAAGTCTGAGAGACATTGTCAACGAGATTAAAGCTGCTGGTGTAAAAGTGTACTTCACGCACAAAATCTTCATTGATACAGGCAACGGAACAGTCGATATGACAAGCAAAGTTCCGCCTATCCTATCCTCACACAGACATACTAGCCTGCGTATATTTGACGGCTACGATGGTTTTGTGTACTCTGAAAACGGCTATGGGCATCCATGGTCTGGACACAAGACTCTAATAACAAACAACGTTCGACACACATCTATCGTATTGCCAAAACCGCCTGAAAATAAAGGGTTGATTTTCAGTACGACAGAATATGGAAACACATGGTCTGAGTCTCAGCGTAGCTTCTTTGTAAGAAAGCAGACTTCTTTAGCAACTAAAGCTCCAGAAGCGAAAGCAGGAGTTGGTTCAAAACGAACTACCGACCTTGGAGTGCTTGTTGACGAGAAAGTCCATTTAACAAATCATGAAAGACACACATCTTTATACGTTGCGGCGAATACCTTGTCAGCTCATTCGTTTGTTAAGCTAGAAGAGATTCAACACAAAACGATAGCTGAACTGGAGTATGGTACATTTGAATATGTAAGCGACTTCGATGTGAAAAAAGAGTTAACAGGAGGTTAAACAATGGCAGCTATAACTACTATTGGTTCAAAGGTGCGTAAGGCTACTGAGTTTATTAATCTGAACAACGTGTTCATGGGACTAGGGAAAAGTACCCCATGGGAAGATGATGACAACCCACCATCACCAGAGAGACTTGCGAAAGCTCTTATTGAGCCTATCGGATACAAACAAGTAACAACTAAAGTTCTGGTTGTTCCTGACACAAATGGTGAGTTCGTAACGAAAGATGGGAAATTCCGTCAGGTGGCTTTTGAGAACGCTTATGATGAAAACGCTTGTTGGGTTTATGTGGAACTGGATATTGACTATGCAGAGCTTCCACTTGGATGGTATCGTCAAATTGGATTGTTTACTGGTCTTACGAGAGCAGCTGGTGTTGAACCAGGTAAAGTGGCACTTCTTCCAACCGAGGTTGAATCTGCAGGAATCTTGGAAGTATTAGACAACCGTAAGCCATCAAGTCGCTTAGAAGACCAAAGAGAGACAATTTCACTAGTAATAGAATTTTAAGAATGGGGTGTTGAAATGGTAAACAAAAACTCATATCCATATAATGATGATTTCGATGCGTCCAAGAACTACAGCCACATTCTAGCAGTACCTGGACGTGGTGCGCAAGCTAGGGAGTTCACACAAATTCAGACCATTATGAAAGACTACCTTGGGCGCTTGTCTGACGCTATCTTGCGTGAAGGTAACGTTGTAGAAGGTATGGGATTCACTGTGAGCAACGGCAAAATCATCGTTGAAGATGGTAAAGTCTACTTAAAAGGATTGATTCACAACTTCTACAAACAATCTTTGGATATCAACATGGTTGGTGAGTGTTCTGTGGGCGTAAAGCTTGAAGAGTCAATCATCACTGAAGTTGAAGACCCAAGTTTGCGTGACCCAGCGACGGGTATGACGAACTACCAAAAAGAGGGTGCTCACCGTATCAAGTCTGTTCCTGTTTTAACGGTGAACGATGAGGCAGCGCCTGTGTTATACCGTTTCATGGACGGAGAACTACAAACAGACCCAGTGAAACCTCAGCTTGACGTTGTTTCCGACCTATTAGCACGTCGAACTTATGATGAGTCTGGTAACTACAAAGTAAGCGGACTCACTCTATTCACAGAACCTTATGATGATAACTTCATTCTTGTGAACGTTGAGGCAGGTAAAGCCTACATCAAAGGTTACGAGGTAATCAAGCCGACTTCTGTGAAGACAAAAATTAGAATTGCTAATGACGTTCGTACTATTATGAACGAACCAAGAACATACACAACGGCTTCTAATAAGTACCCATTAAGTAACAGACACGTGAAACGCATACTTGACGTTGTATCTCCTGTAGATGTTGTTGAGGAACAAGTATCACGTGGTAACGTTCCTGGTACTAAAGACTATTTAAAACACAACACGGCAGTGTCTGTATCACGTGTAGTTGTAAAAGATGGTAACGGAACTGTTCTTGTAACTTACACTGAAGGTAAAGACTTCCAGTTGGTTGACAACCAAGCTATCGACTGGTCATTGAACTTTGGTGATTCTAAAGAGCCTAACGGTGGTATGACTTACTATGTAAGTTACGTTTACAACAAACAGATGGTTCCAGGTGTTGACTACAAGCTGGTGAAGGCAGAAAACATGGGAGATTATGACCAAATTGAATTCCTTCCAGGCGGAGATAAACCGTCAACAAATGGTCAGTACCGAGTTGACTATGAGTTCTATTTGAGCCGTCGTGACCTTATCTCAATGGACAAACTTGGTAATATTATTGTCACTGAAGGGCAACCTGACCTAGAGCGCTCTGTAATGGCACCTGATTTGACGGATATTGAAACGCTGCGCCTTGGTACTGTAAACTTAATTCCAAACAGTAACCAAGCTACAGTGAACTCATCTTCTATCTCACGATTGAGCATGGAAGACTTACAGTATATGGTCAGCCGATTGGAAGACCTAGAATGGAACCAGGCTGTAAACGCTTTGGACAAAGAAGCTATGGAAGGAGAGCCTGCTACAGAGTTAAAAGGTATCTTCAGCGATAACTTTACAAGCTTTAACAAAGGCGACTTCTCTCACCCAGACTTCAACATTGCGTACTCAGTAGAGGAAGGACACATCATGCTACCATTAGGTAACGCAAAAGTGGACCAACCTACTATCATTGCGGGTTCTAACCTAAAATGGGGGCGTATTGTTACAGCTCCAATGCGTGAGGTGGTAGAGGTTGAACAGATGTACGCTACTGGTTCTATGTTAGTCAACCCGTATAACGTGTTCAATAAACTTGCCACTATGAAACTTACACCAGAGGTGGACAACTGGATTGACACTGAAAAAATCGTTGTAGAAGGAGCTAACGGAACACCGATTTCATACTCAGTTGCCCGTTGGTGGTACCACGGAGGTAGCCCATCAAGTGCTAACGATAAGTGGGTACATGACAACGTTCAGTTGGATGCTGGTCAAAGCTGGGATGGATGGGACAATAAGACTGGTACAATCACTACTCGTTCTCAAGGTCAAACGCTTCTCGATGAAGCAATCCTATTCATGCGCCAACGTGATGTGGAGGTTACGATTTCCAACACAATGCCAAACTCTGACAACTTAGAATGTACTTTCGATGGACAACGAGTAGACTTGACACCAATGAAAGGTACGGCTGCTGGAGCTACGCCTGGTACATTGAAATCTGATGCTAACGGTGTTGCTCACGGTAAATTCCGAGTACCTGCGGGGGTTCGAACTGGTACACGTGAGGTTCTAGTTAGAAACAACGCTAACACTGCTACAGCTCCTTACACAGCGACTGGACGCCGACGTGTGGTTGAAGAAATTGTAACTCGCCAACGTGTTACGGTAACTCCATATGACCCACTAGCTCAATCGTTCATCTTCGACGACAACCGAGTTCTTACGAGCGTAGGACTGTACTTCAAAGACCTTGACGCAGCGAACAACGCAACTGTACAGGTTCGTAACGTAGTGAACGGCTATCCTGGCCAAGTAATCATCGCTGAGAAAGTTTTAACACCAGCAATGATTCTAGGGAGCACAAACGCATCAGCTGAAACAAAAGTAACATTTGATGACCCAGTTGTATGTCAAGGCGGAGAACAGTATTGCGTAGTTATCCTGACAGACAGTGACAAATACTCTATGTATGTAGCTGAGCTAGGTAAACAGGACATTGTAACAAAAGAGTACGTTGTAAAACAACCTTACTTAGCTGGTACGTTGTTCAGTTCTGCCAACGCATTAACTTGGACTGCTCACCAAACTATGGACTTGAAGTTCCGACTTTACACAGCTCGTTTCGAGGAACAAGGCGTGATTGAGTTCTCTGACGTGAAGTTTGATGTGAACGAAATCGACAAGTTCATGATGATGTCTGACTTCTTGACACCACAAAAAACTGGTTGTACTTGGGAAGCTAAAGTGGATGATGGTCCATGGTTACCAATTAGCACGTACCAGGAGAAAGACCTGACAAACAAGGCTACTACAGTAAAACTACGAGCTACATTCGCAGCGCACAAGTTTATGTCGCCTTTACTAGCAACTGATAGCTTCTTGTTGGTTGGTATGTCCACTTCTCTGTCTGGAACATACGTCTCAAGAAATATCGAGCTTACACAGGTTTACAAGAAAGTTAAGCAAGTAATTGACGCCTATGTTCCAAGCGGTTGTTCTGTAACGCCTATGTTCACTCACGACGGTACAACTTGGATTAAAGGTACACAAGTAAGCTCTGAACAGGTTGATAGTGACTTCACGCGTTTCGTGTATGAGTACGATATTCCTGTTGGCGTGAACCCTAAACAGTTCAAAGCTAAAATTGACATGACAGCTACATTCTCATGGTTACGACCAAGAGCACGTCGCTTCATGAACATCATAAAATAACACAACGAGATTGGGCGAGGCACATGTTTGCCCTGCCCATTTCGTTTTTACGGAGGGAAACTATATGCCAAACATGAGAAAATGCGTTCACAGTGGTGCGATAATCTTTGATTTAACTCCAGAGGAGAAAGAAGTCAAGGACATGAAAGCGGAAATGGAAGTTATGAAAGAACAGCTTGCAGCTCTATTAAAAGCTAATGAACAACCAAAGGTAAAAACGGCGAGAAAGACTTCAGGAGCGTAAGGGGGCGTTAACATGGCTTATAATGGTGAAGAGGTTTTAATTGGCGATTCTGTGTTAACACTCACGAATAAATTGAACGACGCAATGCGAGAAATCAAACGGTTGTCCTATATAATGGATGAGAGTGGAATAGGCTCTATGTTACTGCCAAACTGGTTTGCTAACAAGCAGTATCCTTCTAGTTCGATTATAGCAACAGAAACAGACAAGTACAAGGTTGAAGTACCAATCTCAGGGACTTCTAACCCACAATTCACTTCTGGAACTGGTACAGACGGTGCTGTGACAATAGAGTTCTTTGCTAGGTCAGCTCCTTGGGTTGCAGGTAAAGCTTATGCCGTTGGAGACCATGTTCACAGTGAAGGTATTATATACAAAGTAATCGTTGCTGGGACTTCTTCTACAACTGGTTTTGGTCCAATTGTTAAAGAGGGCGAGCAGGTTGATGGTACAGTCACTTGGCTTGTTGTAGCCAACACAGCTGTATTCCGTAAAAGCTCCACGCCGTATGTGGAAGGTACTATCATAATTGTAGCCGATGCCCGTTTATATAAGGTTATCCCAGGATTTTCAGGCTCTACTAAGCCTAACCACACTAGCGGAACGGTAACAAATGGAAATCTGCGGTTGACTTGGTTAGACAAAAATGTAAACTCTCCAATACTAACAGTAAACGGTATGAAATATAGACTATCGGTGGACGAAAGTGGAGCGTTAATAACAACTAAGGTGGTGTGATGCGTTGGATTATATCGGAAGAAGAATTGACTACAATCAATCCATAAAGACAGTCGCTGACCGAGTAAACGAAATGATGCCATTCTTGGAGGGCTTAGTGAATGAAACTAAGCCTTTTGTGACTCAACTAGCTTTGAGAACTACACCTGTCACTAGCTCAGTAGAGCCAACCGAGGACTTGCAGGAAGGTCTTATTTGGTACAACTCAGAGAAAGATGAATTGAAAATGTACATCGCTGGACAGTTCCGCAGTATGGGCAGCGGAGGTACGACACCAGAACCTCAACCTGAGCCAGGAAGCAAAGACAACATACGTTACCATGATACAGTGGCAGATATGTTAGTTGATGAGAACCTGGAGAAAGGTTCAGTTGTAATGACGAGAGGTTACTACAAAAAGGACGACGATGGCGGAGCGTTGTATCTTATAGAAGAGGTAGAAAGAGGGTTGGAAACTGGTCCAACTTGGTCTATGAAGCTTACAAAGAAGAACTTGTTTGCTAACATTCAAAACAGAGACCGTGTAACATATCGTATGTTTGGAGCTAAACTTGATGGAGTAAATGATGATGGACCAACAATGCGTTTATGTCATAACTACGCTCACACAATTTACACAAAAGACCAAACTGGGCGAATCAAACAGTACACGTGTAAAGTAGAGAACCATTCAGGAATCATATACAAGAAAGATGCCGTAGCAATCAACGTCTACACTGATATGGATTTGTCTGGTTCAACGCTTATTGTTGACGACACAAATGCAACTTGGTTCGGCTTGTACGTATGGGGCGACGTTAATGTTGATTATTTCAGTCTTGAGCTTACAGATGAGCAGAGAGCGCACCTTCATGAAGGTTCTTACTACTTCCCTATGACTGACAACAGCATTCCAGCCAATATCGCTATCCAGCTTTCTGAAGAACCGTACTCAGCGAGGGATGACGTTGGATATTCATATACAGTAGGACGTAAAGAGCTTTTAATTCACGATATGCATGGTATTTGCGCAAGCCCACTTACTTCAGACTGGCGAAACGCAGGAGGACGGGACATAAAGTGTCCAGTAACGAATTTGGATACAGGTATCACTTCTGTAGAACGTTTCACATCCAAGTTCCATGCTTCATTCACTCACATTCCGAATCAACATCTGACTTTCGTAGGCTGCGACGTTATGCTGAACGTGTCAACGGATAAGTATGTGTCTGTTCTGTGGGTTAAACGTCACAACTGTACGGTTAAGGACTTTGTATTCAGACCTCACAGAAACTCTCTGCGCAACCCTATCTTCAAGAATGCTATGGTTTATCTTTGGGACTCGTATAATGTAACAGTACAGAATCTACAAGGATTCAACGGAGCAGGGAGAAACGACGTGGGCGCTGGATTTACTGCTACTTCTGGTTACATGCTGCGTATGTCCAACTGTTCTGACGTTCTTGTGAGAGATTGTAGGCTGCTTGGATACTGGGGAGCTACAGCTATGAACAGTACAAAGAACGTTCGTTTTGAACGTTGCCAACTTAACAGGATTGACAGCCACGATTATATTAGCAATCTATTCGTGGACGATTGTATCTTGTACCACCATGGACTTCAGGTAGGACACGGAACGGGTATGTTGTCTATTACGAACTGTACTCAATACGTGGAGCCAGTACCTGACTTGAGCTATACGAACCACTTGTTGGAGCTAAATACAACATATGGACGAGTATTTGCTGGTAAAGTATACATCGACAACATAAAGGTAGTTGTGAAGAAGGGCACTCCAGAGTATGCAATCATACAAGGTTCTTTCTGGGAGAACGCCGTTGCAATCACTGAAAAGTATGAGCTTCCAGAGATTACAGTGAGCAACTTCCAACTGGACGCTGAAGACATAAATGAATTGGTGTATGTAGAGATTGGGGGGAAGCGTAACGCAGCGACAAGTCAAGAAATGCCAAATCATATCAAGGGAATAGCTATTGACAACAAAGTTCGTTGGCAATACCTGGGACGAGAGAAACAGTGGGTTGCTGGAGCTGATGTGGTCAAGGGTGACGTCATGAAGTCCCAAGGTAACTATTATGAAGCTCAGAACGACGGGCGACTTGGTATTGTACCGCCTACTCATACTAGCGGTATCACTTCGAATGGTACTGTTGTTCTGAAGGCTATCGGTTCCAACTTGTCTTGGAAAGCTCGTTACGATTATGTTGAGGGGGATATAATGGTTATCCCAACTGGTAGCGTGTATGTTCCTAAAGTGTACCGATGTGTTCAATCAGGTACATCTAACGGCGATATGCCTATACACACAACTGGTCTAGTTGCTGACAATGAGCTTACTTGGGAGTATGTGGGGGAAACTGCAAAAATAGCTTTGAAGTTTGAACCAGGAAAAACTTACTTCCCTGGTGACTTAGTTCAAACTTCAATCGGTCTTTTCCGATGGGGTTGCGGGCACAGAAATGCCTACTAACAACGGTTGGTTCAAGAACACGACAACTGGAACGCTCACTCTCCAATACGTTGGAGGGGCTTGGGAACCAGGAAAGTGGTTTGACATCAACGCTTATTGTGACGCTAGAGGTAAGCTGTACCGAGTATATGGACACTACGGCACAACGAGCGGTATTCTACCTGAAGAAAACAACGGGACAGCGAACGATGGGGACATTATTTGGAGAGACATGGGGCTTTCAAACTCCATGACACCTTGGGTTGCGGATACAAGATTCTCTGCTGGTAGGAAGTTAGTTACTGCTACTGATGTGTACGAGGTAAAGAACGGGGTAACAGGGACTTCTAACCCGCAATTCACTTCTGGAACGGGCGTTGATGGTACTGTTGCTATTGAGTTCGTTGGTCACTCTGCAGTATGGCAAAAGAGTACGCAGTACTCTATTGGAGATATGGTACACAGCGGAGCTAAAGTATACAGATGTATTCAAGCTGGTACGTCTGCTTCAACTGGCTGGGGACCAAACGTTGAGTCTGGTAACACTGAAGACAACACAGTTGTTTGGACTACAATTTCCAACTCTGCAGTATTCCACAGAAACTTGACAGAATACCCAGAAGGGACTCACATCATTGTGGCGGATGCTCGTATCTACAAAGTAATCCAAGGGTATACAGGAGCAGAACCACCAACCCATACTACAGGAACAGTCGTGAACGGTATCCTGAACCTGACTTGGGTGTCCAAGGCGGAAGCTACTATGTGGAAGCCAAAGTCACCATATAATTTGGGTGACGAGGTAATTGTGGAAGGACGCTCTTACGTCTGTGTTAGCGACGGCGTTCTGGTTTTAGGTAGAAGAATGCTGTTTGATAATATAGACACAAATCTGGACAGCGTATCGGTGGTCAAATTCAGACCAAATACGGACATCAGAACGAAAATGAAAGACAACCGTTTTGAGGTAATAGTCCGAGATTGCCACGGGGTAGACGACACAGACAATCCGACAGACTGGTTTGGCAGAGCGGATAACCCTAAACCGACGAAATTCATTGTGAAGTAGGGAAGGTGTGAAACTATGAACTATAAGGGAAGAAAGATTCAATACAGCCAGTCAATTAAAACTGTTACTGACCGAGTTAATGAAATGATGCCTTATCTGGAGGACGTGAGCATGCTCACGACTCCAGTTGTAAGCTCAACCCAACCCACTGAAAATCTGAAAGACGGTCTTGTGTGGTTCAACGACCTGGACAACTCTGTGAAAATGTACATTAATGGCCAGTTTAGAAGTATGGGCGGAAGTGGTGGGGGTAGCGGAGGAGAGCCTGGACTTGCTACAGGAGTTACAATGGAGTATGGGAACGCCGTCTATGCTAGAGAGAACGTATTCATGTACAGCCGAGCTTACGTTATACCTCCAGCTGTTACTGCTAACCTTGTATTTGACTACAAGAAAGAGGACGACGAGCTGGACAGACCAGGTAGACATATTATGGTTCCAATAGTAAAGCATATAATCAATAACATAGGCGGTGTTATGTACTACCGAGGTTGTCGTGTATACTGGACGGGTGACCAAGTTCCAGTGTCGATTAATAATGCGTACACTAGTATGCAAGCTGTATGTAGGGGTGTTAATAATGGATAATAAACTGACGAAATTTATGCCCAAGCTAATGACCAACGATATGAACTTTGAGATGCAATACTCTGTCGTAACTGGTGGGGACGGAAAAACTATTGTTGCTGAAGGCAATTTTCGTTCAAACACTGATTACGGTGGAATGTACTGGGAAACTGAAGACAAACAGAGTCACCCACTATTTCGTTATCCAACCGACACAGACCTGTCCAAAGTAAAGCTTGTTTATGACTTCAAGATTGAGGGTGATATGCCCTCTCTTGAAGACGTAATTGGACAAACTATGACGGTGAACATGATTGACGGCAGCGTTCGACACGTCCGCCTTTGGAACTATGTTATTGACCGACCTTTACAACAGTATGAAAAGGACACAGGCATTATGTTTCCTGCTGGACGTCCAACGGATGGGACTAGTGACGGCTTTACTGGACGAGTAGAGATTGACTTTGGAAACCTGTACGCTGGATGGGCTCCATTTACATT
>CAZNMO010000116.1:0-14602 GCA_964574195.1 uncultured Clostridiaceae bacterium
CTTCCGGAGTATATTCCGCTGTTTCTCAGTTTTATAGTCAGGTCCGTGCCGCCACTCAAGATATAAGTGTCTGAAGCTGTACCCTTCAAGCAGTTTACCAGTTCGTTCACATTACATGGAGTCTCAAATCGAAACTGTTCCATTATATCCCTCCAGATGCAGCCACTTCTTTGACTGCCGCTACTATCTTTGTATAGCCTGTGCACCTGCATAGGTTGCCTGATATGGCTATCCGTATTTCCTCCTCTGAGGGATGAGGGTTTTTCATCAGGAGTGCCTTGCAGGACATAAGCATCCCAGGCGTGCAATATCCGCATTGTACCGCTCCGTTGCTTATAAAAGCCTTTTGCAGGCTGTCAAGCTCTCCGTCTGTTTCCAGTCCCTCTACCGTGATTATTTCCTTCCCCTCCAGCTGCCCTGCAAAAAATAGGCAGGAGTTTACCGCCAGGCCATTGACAATAACTGTACAGGCCCCGCATTCACCTTCCCCACAGCCTTCCTTAGTACCGGTAAGGCCCAAGTCCTCCCGCAGTACGTCAAGCAGCCTTTTTCCCGGATCTGCATCCAGGCATTGTTCAGAGCCGTTTACTTTGAATCTAATACGCACGATTTCTCCCCCTAATGCATTGTTCTAAAGCATATTTGGTAAGTCCAACTAACTCGATTATATATCTATACCGTCAATAAATAGTCCAAAATCCCGCCACACTACTGATTTTATTGATATTTGCTCATGGAGTCCAGCAGCTCCACCGCTGCCTTCTCATGGGACATCCCGTTTCTTACTTTGCTGAGTGCGGCATTGAGCAGCTCCACTTCGAGCTTATAGCCTCTGAAAAGTGAATAAAGCTCAGGATCTTCTGCTGCCAGTCCTTTTCTTACCAAAGTACCTGTATACTCTTCTTTTCCCATGACTTCTCTGGGGTCCTCAAGGAATTTCAAATCGTATGCTCCAAACTTCCAGTGAGGCTGCCACCCGGTTATCGCTATCCATTGTTTGTTCTTGTAGCATTTGTCCAAAGCAGCAAGCATTGAATCCTCATTACCGAAATCTATAGTAAAACCGTCCAATCCGTACTTTTTTACAACATCTGCAGCCATTGCTCCGATGAAGGTCTTTCTTTCGATTGAATATATCCTGTTCCCAAATTCACTGCCATAATGCTTCATAGCTTCTATACTGTCAATATTTACATAACGGGGAACTATCAAGCCATACCGGCAGCCATGCATGTTAGGCCCTATGTTTTCCAGATCCTTTCCGAATTTTTTCAGGAAGCCCTCTCCTGATATCGGCAGCCAGGGAGCAAAGGTTCCATCAACATTGCCTTCAGCAACAGCTTTAAAAAGCTCCGAAGCAGGAACCTGTATCCCTTCAGCAGAGTATCCAAGCTTTCTCCTGACCAATTCTTTGAACACCTCAAATTGAATTATCGAGTCATCATATTCCCTGTGTGCGATCTTAATATACTTGAATCTTCCCATTTCTTCAGTTATGCTGGAGATCCTGGAGCTGAACTCCAATACTCTTTCATTGATAAGCCCCAGAGAAAATGCTTGTCCGGAAACACTGGCATTTGCCTCCTGAGCTTCTGCAGAGGTTTGCTCTGTTACTGCAGATATATTTTCAATTGCCTCATTCAAGCTTTTACTATAGCTTGCCAAATTACCTGTCTTGCCGGAAATATTGTTTATCTCACTCAGAATGGCTTCCACTGTTGAACTTATATTTCCAAATGCCGTTTCAGTCTGTTGTACCGAGATATTCTGTGCAGTGATGGTTTGACTGCCGCTTTCAACGACCTCCACTATTTCGCCGACCTGCCCTGTTATTTTACCGATAAGCTCTCTGATCTCTATTGTAGATCTTTTAGTATTATCCGACAGCTTCCTGATCTCGTCAGCCACTACCGCAAAGCCCTTCCCCGCTTCTCCCGCCCTTGCAGCCTCGATAGCAGCATTCAATGCAAGGAGGTTTGTCTGCTCAGAAATGCCGGATATGGCATTTATGATCTCTCCGATCTCAGCAGAGACATTATTCAGATTCAGAACGGTCTGTTGTATTTCTTCGAACTTTTGTACAGTGTCCGATATTGTCTGCTTTTGCAGCCGTACTGCCTGGCTTCCTTCGTTGACGGTGTTTATCGACTCCGCCATCCGGTGCTTGATCTTGGTCACATCCTCGTCAATTGCCGTTATGAAGCCATTGGTCCTGCCTATATCATCCGCAGCCTGCTGAACCATCTCGGCAATGTGGGTATTTCCTTCAGCCAATTCGTTGACAGCAGCAGTAAACTGTCTGGAGGCCTCCTCAATTGCTTTTGTATCTTCATAAAGCAGGTCTCCTGAGCATCTTACAGTTATTGATGTTGACAATATATCTGCCGATAGCTTCCTTAGTATGCTCATGATGTCATGTATTCTTTTCTCCATGGCTGAAGATTTATTAATGTCCTTATTGACAGACATAAAATTGAAATCATACAGTTTTTCAAGTGATGAACTGCTGCCGCCAGCCGGCGTATCCTTGAGCATTACGATCAACCTCAGGCAGCAGAGGACCTGGATGGATAAGAACAATATCTTATATAAAGTACCTGTCAAATCCACCAACCCCAAATAATATACCAGATCCAATCCTATTATTACGGAGCATAATAGAAGAACCTGCTGCAAACGGTTATTTTTCTCACTCATTGTATGCCTCCTTAAAGTTGTGTTATTATCATTGGTTTTTCTATATTTACTTACGTCCGTCCTCATTATACAATCTAAACGTCAACAGATAATCTAAAAATGATTGTTCAAATAAACGAATATTAGAAAATATTAGTCTTTTTGAACAAAAACGACAATTCCGATAATTGGACGCCGGCTTTTAGACCTTCTATTGACGTTTCTAATATAATATATTCATGATGACCATTTCAAAGTGGGGTGAATATGAACAACCCAAATAAAAAGATCCAGGAGGTGGGGATTTAAAAGTATCTCTTGCCATAGCAAAAAATAGAAACAGGGAGGTATATTAATGAAATCTAAAATCAGACCGATAGTTTTTTGGCCATCTTTCATTATTCTTATTGCAGCTGTTATTTTCAGTTTAGTAAACCTTAAAACCTTTTCAGACACATTATCAAAAGTCACTGTATGGTCAATGGGTTTCTTCGGATCAGGCTATGAATTGCTTACTGTCATAATGATGTTTGTATGTATAGCGATCTGCTTCATGCCTTTCGGCAGGGTTAAAATCGGCGGCAGCCAGGCAGAAGCGCCATATGGCCTATTTACTTATTTTACTATGTGCCTTGCTATGACAGTGGCAACAGGGATACTTGCCTGGGGAGCCTTGGAGCCTATATTCCATGTTACACAACCTCCGGCATCCTATGGTATCACTCCCGGATCACCTGAGTCGGCAGTATTCGCAATGTCCACAATGTACTTGCACTGGACCTTTACACCATACGCAATATACGGTGTGCCGACAGTATTATTCGCATTCGTATATTACAACATGAAAAAATCCTTTACTGTATCCTCAATGTTATCACCTATATTGGGCGATAAATCAGAGGGCAGGGTAGGTCAGATAGTTGACTCCATCATCGTTCTTGCAATGGTTTGCGGTGTTGCCACTACACTGGGCGTTGGAACCATGATGATCACCGGCGGCCTCAGAACTGTATTCGGTATTCCAAGCAATATCTGGGTCTGGTTCTTCGTTTGCGCCGGTATCGTACTTGCCTTCGTCGTATCGGCTATAGCCGGTATTTCAGATGGTTTGAAGCATCTGGCAAAATTCAATTTCTTCATATTCCTGTTCCTTCTGGGCTGGGTAATCGTATTTGGTTCAGCTCTCTTCTGCATCAACCTTGGACTCGAAGGCTTCGGAGACTTCCTGGGCAACTTCTTCCAGAAGAACTTCTTCACTGGTGCAGCAGCAGGGGATCAGTGGCCGGTATGGTGGACTATTTGGTACTATGCTATCTGGATGGCATGGGCACCTGTCAGCGCAGTATTCCTTGGACGTATTTCCTACGGCTACAAGGTTAGGACCGTTGTAGGCATCAATGTTTTTGTGTCCGCTCTTTTCAGCGTGATCTGGTTCACATTCTTCAGCGGTACGGCAATACATATGGAAATAGTCCAGAAGCTTGGACTTGGTCAAGTGTTGACATCACAGGGTAATGAAATGGTGACCTATGCCTTCTTCGGCGGATTGCCATTAGGAAATGTGATCAGTGCTGTGTTCGTCATAACAGCCTTCATCACATATGTCGCAGGCGCAGACGCTATGTGCGCAACCTTGGCAGGCCTCAGCACCTATGGTATTTCTCCGGACAATCCGGAATCCTCACCTATGTTGAAGATAGTATGGGGCGTCGTGCTTGGCGCTGTTGCATGGATCACCATGAGCTTCGCAGGCCTTGACGGATTAAAGGCGCTCTCCAATCTGGGCGGCATTCCTACACTGATCCTGCTGGTTCCTGTAACCTGGGCATTGATAAAGGTAGCCGCAAATCCATTCAAATACGATACCTTCAAGGAAGACTATGATGTATATGGACAGCCTAAGAGAGAGATCGTCAATCCTCTTTCTGACGCTACAGCTTCAACAGATGCTGAAGCAGCAAGCACAAACAACTAGTATACAAAGAAATCCCTTGGCATTCTATATGCCAAGGGATTTTTTCATTGTATGGCAATTATCCATTGCTCAGCTCCATCATGATCTCGGATTCATAACAGTTGTTTGCTTTCTTCATAAGCCTCAGTCCTATATCACAGTATTCTGCCGCAGACTTGCCCAGTATATCGGTAAATATACCTTTCAGCTCCGGATCGTGTTCCATTTGCTTTCTTATTTCTCCCTGGGATCTGAACAACAAAGCCTTTTCATAAGGGCTTTTTATCAGGTCTGCATAGATCTGTGCGCTCTTCAGAAAATTCCTGGCTTCGTTAAAGCTGCGTTCCTTCACCAACAACATCGCCATATAACCATATGCGGTGGAGCGCTCCCACAGTGTATTCAGCTTGTTATATCCTTCTATGGCCTGTGTTAGATAAGCTTTCGCCTTCATATAATCCTTCATGTCGTATGCGTTCTGCCCCGCATAGGTATTGATTACCGGCAGCCCCTGCTCAAAGCCTTTCTCTTTGCATATTGCTATAGCCTTGTCATAATAAGGTATGGCGTCTGTGAATTCCTTCCTCTTCCGCCTGCATTCCCCGATGTAATTATATGAAGCAGCAATATTCAGAAGGTAGCTTTCCTTCTCCTCCAGCTGCTCGAACATTACTATTGAATGCTTAAGGATCTCCTCACCTTCTGCAAACCGTCCTCCCATTACCCTATGCATGCCCTTCAGGCGTGTAAGTATAGCCAGTTCTCCCTGAAGCTGACACCGTTCTGCAGACTTTATCGCTTCTTCGATGTAGCTTTCCATCAATTTCACATTGAAGGTATTGATGGCAAAATATATCATTTGGCGGTAGCCCTTCAATGCAAAGCTGTATTCTCCCAAGGCCAACGCGCGCTCCGTCATGCTTCGGATGGACGCCAAGCCTTTCCGGTATTGTCCGGACCATACATATCCTCTGCATATCATATGCATGTATGCAAGCTCCAATCTATCCAGCTCCCTGCTGTTTCCTTCCTCATTCCTTATCTCCGAAATCAGGCTCTGGACCTGCTGCAATTCCTGCTGCCTTTGTTCCTCGCTCATTTCCATGAACGGCAGCTTTGGTGCGTTCTCCTCTGAGAATACCGGAAATATCTCCTGGCTCAGGCACAGATAGTATTCCAGGTTCTTGATGGTATAATCCAACGCCGGAAGCCTGTTTCCTGCGCTTTTATGATGATGTATGAGTCTTGAAAAAAGGATGCAGTCTCTCCTGTCCCCTTTCAGATTGCCTTCCAGCAGCCTTGCGATCCTGGAATGAAGTATTCTCCTCTTAGAGGTTGAAAGCTGGGAATAGACAAACTCCCTTAGCTTCTGGTGGGTAAAGGCAAAGCCTATGTTGCTTATAGTGCCTTTTTCCTTAATAATGTTCTTTTCTTCAAGCTCCTCTATTATATCCAAAAGCTCCAATTCGCTTTTACCGCTGACCTGGAGAAGCTCCTCCAGTGTAACCATGTCAAAGAACATCGAGGTTATATTCAGTATTTTCATACCTTCCTCAGATACACTCAGGAATCTGCTTTTAATTATATCCTGCATTTTGGGCGATATTGAATTAAGTGTCTCGTTATGCTTGATATTGTTCAGAAATTCCACTATAAAAAAGGTATTTCCTTCTGTTTCCTTGTATATGAAATCACCCAGCTTATCATCCGCATAAAGCTTCGGCATCATTGCACAGACAAACTCCAGGGTCTCCTCCCGGCTGAACCGGTTCAGCTCCTTTGTGAGAAGCAGCTCCTTAGCTTTTGAATCTACACAAAATTTCTCTATCTTCGATCCATAGCTGGTTCTTGCTGAAAGAATAAAAACCAGGTTTCTGTTTTTGTTATCCATGAGTATTTCATTTATTAGTGACAGGCTCATCCCATCGATCCAATGAATATCCTCTATAATGATCAGCAGCTTTTTCCTTCCTGCCACATGCTTGAATACATCAGCTATTGCCTTTTCCGCAGCCTGGTACTTAAGAATATCGATATTCTCCAAAGGGCTTTGCTCCACATATTCATCTTTTATGGCGAAGGCAGGGAATATTTGACTGACTATACGTTGTATCACTGCCGGTATCTCTATATTCTCCTCCTCGATCACCCTGGAAAGCTGGTACAATATTTCACTCCAAGGCTTCAGCATATAGGTCTCCTCAGCCTGATAGCAACTGGCTTTAAGCAGTATAAGCTTATTACTCTCTATAGCTTTCAGATGCCTGTTTATCAAGGCTGTTTTTCCAAGACCGGCTTCCCCAAGTATCAATATGGATTTCCCATTTTCTTCTCCTATAAAGTTGTAATAATTCTCTCTGAGCAGCTTCAATTCTTCATCCCTGCCGTAAAAGAACTCCTCCGTCTCATTCCTGAATACTGTCTGTCTTGCTGTCTTTTCCTTTACTATTTCACCAAAAAGTTCATTGGTCCTCTGGTCAGGTGCGATGGACAACTCGGCCTTAAGTAGTCTGGCCAGGCCGTTATAAACATCGATGCACTTGTCATATTGTCCCATTTTCCTATATACATTCATCAATATCCTATAGGCCTTTTCATTAAACTCATCCACAGCGATAAGGTTTTTGCAGAAGATCTCAACCTCCTGGAGGCTTTTTTCCTTTATGCACTTCTTTATCTGCTTGTGAAGCTTGTTTACATAGGCATCCCTATACTGACTTCTTGCATTGGTCAGCCATTTATCAAAGCTGTCAGCGTCCTTCACCAGGAAACCCTCCAGGAATTCACCGGTATATGCTTCAATTCCCGGGCAGCCCTCGTCATTGAGAAAAGTATCGACATCAGTAGGAAAGGAATATTCAGGATTGAGCATGATTATTGCACGTTTTGGGGATACCAGCACATTATCGTCAAAGGTCTTGTTTATCATGTACATAGCATTTCTCAAACTTTTTTTTGCAACCTCTTCTTCTACTGAACCCCACAGCAGTTCTACCAAGGTATCCCTAAAGCACTGCTTCTTCACAAGGACATAATAAAAAAGTGCCTCTGCTTTCTTATAAGGAAAGATGATCTTCTCATCGTTCCTTATTATTCCGGGCGTGCCAAAAAGCTTACAACTGTATGTATTCATAAAGTAACCCCCATAATATACTCTAATTTCATTATATAAGAAAAATCGTCAATAGATAGTCAAAAACTCGTTTTTTATTGACGAATTATCTCTGAAATAAAACAAAAGGCAAAGAACCTATGACCGATCCTTTGCCTTAATTATCAATACTGCTGCTAGGGTTGATCCTCCCCCTGCTAATAGTTCAGGACCTTGCTGAGAAAGTCCTTGGCCCTGGAATTGCGCGGATTGCTGAAAACCTCAGCAGGAGTACCTTCTTCGACTATCCTTCCTTCATCCATAAACAATACTCTGCTGCCGACCTCCCTGGCGAAGCCCATTTCATGTGTTACCACGATCATGGTCATTCCTTCGGCTGCCAGCTTTTTCATTACATCCAGCACCTCTCCCACCATTTCCGGATCAAGTGCTGATGTAGGCTCGTCGAACAGCATTACATCAGGCGACATGGCCAGAGCTCTTGCTATAGCTATCCTTTGCTTTTGCCCCCCCGAAAGCTGGTTGGGGTATGCATAGGCCTTATCCTCCAAGCCAATCCTCTTCAGCAGGCTGAATGCGATCTCCTCCGCCTTCTCCTTGGAGAGCTTTTTTACCTTTCTGGGTGCAAGGGTAATGTTCTCAAGCACTGTCATATGCGGAAAAAGGTTGAACTGCTGGAAGACCATCCCCATCTTTTCCCTCAGTTTGTTCACATCATTTTTTTTATCAATTATCGAGGTCCCCTCAAAAATTACCTCGCCGCCTGTTGGCTCCTCCAGCAGGTTGAGGCATCTGAGGAAGGTACTCTTTCCAGAGCCGCTGGGTCCGATCACGACAACTACTTCTCCCTGTTTGATCTTAACATCTATACCATTCAGTACACGGAGCTTATTAAAGTTTTTTTGCAGGTTAGCTACTTGAATCACCGGCCCTCAGCCTCCTTTCCAGAATACCCATCAGCTTTGAGAGGGTAAAGGTTATGATAAAGTAAATGGCCGCTGCCACTATAAGCGGCGAGAATGGCCTGAAGGTATTGCCCCTTACCGTATCCGTATTATACATCAGCTCGTGGATGCCAATTATAGATACAATTGCGGACTCCTTTATCAGTGTTATGAATTCATTTCCCAGAGCAGGCAATATGTTCTTGAAGGCCTGTGGGATTATAATGCTTACCATGGCCTGTCTGTGGGACATTCCTAGAGAGCGTGCAGCTTCCATCTGCCCTTTGTCTATCGAAAGTATGCCGGCCCTTATTATCTCAGCCACATAGGCCGCACTGTTCAACGACACAGCCACTATGCCCAGTGTGATATCCTCGAAATCCATTTTTATCAATCTGGGCAGTCCATAGTATACTATGAACATCTGTACCATCATCGGCGTACCCCTGACGATCTCTATATAAGCTGAGGAAAAGTACTTGGTTATAGGATTCTTTGACAGCTTCATCAAAGCAAATACCACACCAAGTATGACCCCAAACATTACGCCGAAGAAGGATATCAACAAGGTAACTGCAGTACCATCTAGAAAAAAGCCGTAGTATTTTGAAAGATATGAAAAGTCCACCCTTTACACCTCCAGCGTTTGGACAACATTGAGTGTTACAATTTTAATATGCACAGAATCTAATAATCTGCTTATTAAAAAGAACGTGCATTTGGGTTGCGGGTTACGTGTTGCGAGTTGCGCGTGGAACGACTTGGGTTAAGCTTCGAAGCCTTGCCTGAATACGCGAAACGCGAAACGGGACCCTATAGAGACGACCCCATGCTTGCGTCGCGAAACAAAATGCGGCTACGCCGCATTTTTCTATTGTTCTGCCAGTACAGTAGCTTCACCGATGAACTTATCGATGGAACCATCATTAATCAGCTTGTCGAGGGTCGTGTTTATTGCCTCAACCAGGTCTTCGTTTCCTTTATTGATGGCAATAGCTACTCCATCTTCCCTTCCAAAGGAGATCTCCGGCACCTTGAGTGCAGGGTTCTGCTTTGCATATGATTCCGCAACCGGTGCTACCAACACTACTCCGAATACCTTATCGTTCTGCAGCTCCAGTACCAGATCTGTTATCTTGCTCAGTGCCTTTACTTCAGAGGCTTCTATCTTTGTATTGGCTATTTCCTCCTGTATGGTTGACTTCTGAGCTCCGATGACTTTACCCTTGAGATCTTCAACAGCCTTTACCTTATCGGCATTTTCTGTTTTCACAAGCATCTTCTGCTCTGCCTGGTAATAGGATTTGGAGAAATCCACACTCTGCTTTCTTTCTTCCGTTGGAACCATCCCTGCAACTATAAAGTCTATATCCTCTGCTACAAGTGCCGCCAAAAGTCCGTCAAATTTCATATCCTTGATCTCCAGCTCAACACCCAGATCTGCTGCTATGGTTTTTGCAATTTCAATATCAAAGCCCACAATGTTGTCCTTGCCGTTAATTTCCTTATGGAATTCATATGGCGGATAATCTGCTGCAGTACCAAGAACTATTTTGCCTTTAGCCTTTATTTCATCTATTTTTCCTTGAGCCTTCTGCTCTTCCGCAGGTTTCTGCTCCAAAGCTGCAGGTGTCTCCGAACCTGTCTTTGCCGCACATGCCGCAAGTGATAAAACCATCACCAGCATCATTATTATAGAAATAAGTTTCTTTATATTCATATTTTTCATTATTACCTCTCCTTACATTAAATAGATTCATTATTTTTATATGTTATAATACTGCCAGCCTTGGAAGTGTGCTTGAGCCGTTCGGCATGTAATAAGCCTTCAGGTCCCTTAAAGCCCTTGCTTTAACTATTTCCATGGCTTCCTCCGGCGTAGCTGCCGTATGGATCCCGCAATTTCTTAGCTTGCCAGGCTCAATGGAAGATACCAATATAACCTTAAAGTCTTCTGCTATCCTGCTGATCAGATATCCTGTATATTTCGCCACCGTAAAGCTCTCCCGCAAGGCCTTTTCCCTGCTGCTGCAGTCTCCGAAGCCTTCCAGCATCAGCTGTACCTCTTCGTGTCCAAAGCCTTCGCAGCATTCAGCCAGAAGTATGATGTATCCTCCGGACACAACAGCCTCTTTGGCATTCACCAGAGCTTTGGAAGCCTGATAAAGGTCAATATCCTTGGGAAAACCCCCTGCTGAAACCACCACTGCATCTGCCCTGTCGGCTATTTGAGCACTGTCGGCTTCATCAACCAGCCTCCGGCCTTCCTCATGAGCCTTTATATAGTCTCCGGCCACAGCTTTTCCTATATTCCCATCCTCATTTATTATCACATTGAACAGAAAGCTGGGTTTTACAAAAGCCGCCGCTTCCAGCATATCCAGGTGTACCGGATTGTTATCAGAGCTGCCGCACCTTACATAAGGATTCAACCCTTCCCCTAGACCTGGCTTCAATGACAAGCTGTGGTTGGCCATAATGCTTTCGTAAGCGGATATTCCGGGCAGAATGGATTTCTTTCCTCCCCCCCAACCAGCCAGATCGTGGAATACAATAGCTCCTGTCAATATCATATGGTCGCTTTCCAAAGCTTTGCTGTTTATGATAACCGGGGTCCCGAAGCTTGTAGTCCCTAACTTTGTCATGGAACTCAGGTTCCTACAGTCGTGATCAGTTACACTAAAACGCCCTGCCAGTTTTTCTCCCAGGAGAAGTCTGTGCTCCTCCTCCGTCTGGGGTCTGTGTGAGCCGGTAGCACAAAGAAATGTAATGTCCTTATCCATGACTCCTGATTGGTTCAATTCCTCTACTATGTATGGTAAATACACATCCATCTTCTGCCATGCCCTGGTTATGTCCGATATGACTATACATACCTTTTCCCCGGGCTTTACGATTTCTCCCAACCTCCTGCTCCCGATAGGACCCTTCAGGGCCTTCAATATCGTCTGCTCCTCAGACTCACCATTTTCTGTATTATTGCTTTCTATCATTCCAAGGAAACCAATGGCCTGTGATTGAATATTTACCTCTTCCCTGCCGTATTTCATCTTTATAGCCTCCAGCTTGATCACCCCCTTACCCTTCGGCAAATATATGCATTTTGCATATTATAAGCTCATTTATGCATATTTATTTAATATTTCAGCCTTTTTATTGCATATATATAATATATTATGTATATTTATGCCTGTCAAGTAAAATTAATAACTATTCAAAAAAAATAAAGGCTGTTACAAAATAAATTTGTAACAGCTGTGATGACTGATCAACTATTCACTTATATATAATTTGCGGCGAATATACATTAAAGTAGATTATTACGCCGCAAAGAAAATCAAGGTAACAGAAATCTGTTTCAGCGAAGCTTAAACAGATTTTGTATTATTGCTTAACCTTAAAGAAACATAGAAGCCCAATATAAATAGTAGAATGCTTGCCATATATCTCAGATTGAAGCCAATGCCTGGAAATATCGCCACTATGGAGCCTAAGACAAAGCCCAGTACCATGTAGTAGGTATATCCGTAGAACCTCTTGAACAGCCTGCTGACTATATTGGCAAAGGCGACAATACTGACAACAAAGCCGACTCCCACAGGAACAAGCACTGACAGATTGAGTGCAGCCACACCCTCGAGTATTATCTGATATGCCCCCATATACATCAATACGAAGGAAGCACTTATTCCCGGCACTATGGTCCCTATTCCGATTATTGCCCCGTAGGAAATCAACTGAAGCAAGCCATTACCGGCCTCAGGAAACACATTTATGCCGCTGTTTTCAAAGACTATGAATAATATGGTCACCACAAATGCTATGATACACGGAAGTACGTATATGCCCCTGAAGCCTTTCTTATTTGCCTCCTTGAATACTGAAGGAAGAGTGCCTATCATAAGTCCAATAAAAAGGTATTTTACCTGTACCTCGTAGTTCAGAAACAAATATTTCATAACATTGCTGAATGCAAGGACACCAAAGCCTCCGCCAAGAACGACCGGAAGAAAAAATATAAAATTTTCCCGAAAATTCCTGAATACATTTCCGATAGCATCCGTTATTCTCTCATACAAGCCGAATATTACCGCAAGAGTCCCACCGCTTACTCCAGGAGCTACAGCGCCAATACCGATCAACATTCCCTTGATAAAATAAGATAAGAATCGCAATTATGCCTCACACACCTTTATGCTTTTGTTTAGCTGTTTCTACCGCCATACCATGACCTCTTCCGTAAATAATCACTTCAAGGAGATTTTAGCATATACTCCTTCATTTATACAGCAAAATCTTGCAGCCTTATCATTTATACGATTCGAAGTGTACAAATGCTTCAACCGGCTGTCTTAGTTTTTCATGACTGTCAGGAGACAAAGGCGCCCCCGCAGCATAGCCAATGGCAAGAATGTTGACAGGTTCCAGACTTTCGGGGATCCTGAACTCTCTCCTGATTGCCCTGGGATCAAAGTGGCATATCCATAGAGTCCCCAATTCCAGTTCCGTTGCCTGAAGCATCATGTGGTCAGTAACAATAGCAGCGTCGATATCAGCTATGTCCTTGCCATCATAGCTCCTTTTCCAAGAAACCTCATGGTCGGCACACACAATTATCGCCAGAGGGGCTCCATATACATTGGCACCTTTTTTCAATTTCTCAAGGCCTTCGGCTTCCCGGACAATAATAAGCCTTTGAGGCTGTCTGTTGGCGCCTGTAGGAGCGACCCTCGCAGCTTCAAGTATCCTGTCCAGTTTTTCCTGTTCCACCAGCCGGGGCTGGTAGCTCCGTACCGAATATCTCCTTTTTGCCAGCTGCAGAAAATCCATAAAGACACCTCCATAAAAATATTCATGATACTATTTTACCCAATTTATTGCCAGAACAAAAGCACTGCATTTATATATATGCAGTGCTTTTCCCATTTAGTTATTCATTTATACCCATTGTTATGAGATCCACTAGGGTCTTTACTGCCTGCTCCTCGTCCGGTCCGCTTCCTGATATCGTTATTTCAGTTCCTTTTGTAATTCCCAGTCCCAATACGGAAAGTATGGATTTGGCATTTGCCTTCTTTTCTCCCTTTGACAGAGTCAATTCAGCTTTGAACTTGGCTGCTGTGTTTACAAATATTGAAG
The DNA here is from genome assembly GCA_964574195.1 of uncultured Clostridiaceae bacterium. Classification (GTDB taxonomy): domain Bacteria; phylum Bacillota; class Clostridia; order Lutisporales; family Lutisporaceae; genus BRH-c25. The sequence continues at coordinate 13,826 of CAZNMO010000116.1, forward strand.
CAGGCCTTGCATGGAGCCCGGTTTCATTTAGTATCGTAATTTTCTCTGCTATCATAATGACACTCCCTTAAATCATATATTCAGCTGTTCCAGTATGCCCTGTGAATACTCAAGTACCTCCTCGGGAGTTTTCATTTTCAAGGCGTTGGCAGCTATTTCCCTAGCCTTTTCGTATGAAACCTTCCTCAAGATATTCTTTATTACAGGTATTGAAGCAGCATTCATGCTGTACTCGTCGAGTCCCAGGCCCAGGAGGATCACGGCCGCTTCAGCACAGCCAGCCATTTCCCCGCACATTCCGGTAAATATCCCCTTATTGTGGGAAGCATCTATGACGTTCTTGATCAACCTCAATATACCGGGATGAAGGGGTTGGTAAAGCTTTGACACCTTGGGGTTCATGCGATCGACTGCAAGTGTATACTGGCACAGGTCGTTGGTACCTATACTGAAGAAATCCACTTCCTCAGCTATAAGGTCAGCAGTTACAGCTGCCGATGGGATCTCCACCATTATGCCTACTTTGATATCCTCATTGAAGGGTATCTTCTTCTCCCTCAGCTCACCCTTGGCTTCTTCAAGTACTGCTTTCGCCTCAATGACTTCTCCGACTCCGGAGATCATCGGGAACATTATCAGTATATTTCCATAGTAGCTTGCCCGGAGAATAGCCCTTAGCTGCGTCTTAAAAATGTCCGTTCTCTCAAGACAGATCCTTATAGCTCTCCAACCAAGGAAGGGATTTAACTCATCGGTTAGTTCAAGATAAGGAAGCTT
>CAZNMO010000117.1:0-913 GCA_964574195.1 uncultured Clostridiaceae bacterium
TATTATAGGAATCTTAATACCCATTATGTTTATCTTCCAAATATTATCCAGAGAATACTGTATGAGCTTAAGATCCAGCGCATTCTTTAATCCCACACCACCAGGCAGTATGACCTCCGGGTTAGTTACAGGGATTATTGTTCCCATGAAAAGCAAGAATACCAACTGATACAAGCCCATTGCAAAGAACCCGAGTATAAGACTTGTAATCATTTCCTGGCCTTTTGTCTTGTTCAGTATTTTTCCTGTTCCGTATCCGAACAGTACAGCAAAGGGGAAGGCTATAAGTATTGACAACAGAAGCCCCGGAGTACCGCCAATACCCCATATCTTTATGCAGATCAAGCCTATCTGACCTGCCATAGCTCCAACCACCAATGCGAAGTTAAGCCCCATTCCGGCAATAACCGGAATTATCAGAGAAAGTACCAGAAGCAGATTCCTGTCCAATCTGAGGATCAACTCATTTGTTATATAGTTGAGCCTCAAGCCTGATGCAAATATACCTCCGATACATATTATTATAAACATTATCGGTACTGAGTTTTTTATCAGGAGGTTGGCGATGCTGAATTTGTTTTCTTTCTTGTTGTTTATTTCAATCTGTGTGCTCATTAGTCATTACCTCCTACCTTGGTTAAGGCGTATAGGATAACACCATTCTGTACTATTATCCTTATTACCTCAGAAAGATTTCCCTCCGGCATCATTTTGTTTATAACCGGGAGAGAAATGGTCAGAAGCATCTGGAACAGTACAACACCCGAGATAACATTGGAGATAGTAGCTTTTTTGGCTGTTGCGCCGCCTATCAGTATTGCAGATATTGCCACAAAGGGCATCATGAGCGGTCCCTGATACAACTGAAAGAAACCATAGCTCTGTGCATAAACAAGTATACCTATACCACCTA
>CAZNMO010000117.1:923-2143 GCA_964574195.1 uncultured Clostridiaceae bacterium
GATCATTCCAACAGTTCTCTGCCTGTCAACATCTATACCCGATGCTTCTGCGAATTTTGGGTTATCACCGGCAGCAATCATAGCTGCACCAGTTTTGGATTTCATGAATATCCATACCAGGAAACAGAATACTGCAAAGAATATAATAGTACCAATAGGTATATTCATATCCATGAATTTAATATTCAACCAGTTATCAAGGATTTTATCATATCTGCCTGCAAGGGAGATAGTCTGACGCAATCCCTTACCACCAATAGCCCATATCATTTCTGGACTCTTGAACGGGAGCAGCAGCCATGCGATACTCATGAGGAAAACCACAGCCCACCCCATGTATGTACCTATGGTCATTTCATCACCTTTTACCCTGTTGATAAGCTTTGCATACAAGTATCCAGTTATAGCTGACATAGGAACTGAGGCAAATACTGCGAACATGAATGCAGTCATACCATGGAGATCCAATTCAATAGCCATACATCCGGCTAACAAACCGCATATGATACCGATTGAAAGGCCGAAGTTAAGGCCTGTACCGGAAACTATACTAGGTACCATCGCAAGGACAAGTATGCTGTTCATACCTATTCTGACCACTGAGTCCCTCAGAAGCCCAGGAATATTCTGCTGCTGAATAATCGCAGCTGTGAGCAATATAACAAGAAATATTACAATAAAGACCTTTGGATAACCATATTTACTTGTGACTTTATTCCACATGCTTCTCATCTAAATAACCTCCTTAGAGCGGGCACTGTACTCTCCTGCCATCATAAGGCCGAAATCTACATCTGATGCCTTAGGACTCAGAATTCCTTCTATCTTGCCTTCATATATAATAGCAATTCTGTCGCATATAGACCTTAATTCTCCAAGTTCGCTTGAGGTCATTACAATTGTCATTCCCAATTCCTGGTTAAGCTTGACAAGCAATTCAAGTACAAGCTTCTTAGCACCGATATCAATACCTCTTGTAGGTTCTGATACAAAAAGGATATGGGGATCAAGGGTAAGCGCCCTTGCGATACAAACCTTCTGCTGGTTACCGCCGCTTAGCCTTCTTGTAAACTGTGTCGGGCCTGTGCATCTTATATCCAGATCCTTTATCATTTTGTTTGCCCATTCCCTGATGGCTTTGTCATCCTGCAAAGTCAACATCTTAATTCCCAGCAGCGGTTTCAGGAACTTGTCCTGTATCTGCATACTGGTCATTACAA
>CAZNMO010000117.1:2153-14570 GCA_964574195.1 uncultured Clostridiaceae bacterium
TATCAAGAAGCAGTCCCACACCTCGCCTGTCCTCTGAAACAAATGCCAGCTTGCTGAGTATTGCTTCCTTTGGATTGTTAAGACTGATTTTGCTTCCATTCATGGTTACATCACCGGTAGCTCGGTACAATCCCATTATCCCATTTGCAATACCGATTTTTCCTTGTCCGGCAAGTCCACCTATACCTAATATTTCGCCTCTTTTGATATCCAGGTCAATGCCCCTTACTTTTTCTCCGGGCATATGTACCTGCAAATCATGTATCGACATTATTACTTCATCTTTTATTTCTACCTTGGCAGCCCTTTCTATACGGTCTACCTTTCTTCCTACCATCATTTCGGCGATTTTCTCTACTGTAGCCTCGTCATGCGTCATGGCGCCAACCTGTTCACCATCTCTCATTACCGTGATATTGTCGGCTACTGCCATAACTTCATCAAGCCTGTGAGTAATAAACAATATGGATATGCCCTTCGCCGCAAGCTTTCTCATTGCATCAAGAAGCTTGTCGGCTTCACTTTCTGCAAGTACTGCAGTTGGCTCATCGAAAACCAGCAGCTTCATGTTTTCCTTGTCTATTTCCCTGGCGATCTCAACGAACTGCATGTATCCTACCGGAAGTCCGGCAATAGGCAACCAATCATCAACAGTCATACCTAACTGGGTCAATGCCTTTTGTGAATCCTTCCTCATAGCTTCAATATCAAGTGATTTGAGGCTTGGTCCAAGTATCTTGCTCAAAGCATTGTGCTTTGTAATTTCCCTATTCAGCTTAATGTTCTCAGTAATAGTAAAACCCGGCAATAGCATAAATTCCTGGTGAACCATACCGATACCCAGATCCATTGCATCCTTTGGTGATTTTATTTCCACCCTCTTACCATCAAATTCTATTTCACCGTTATATCCGCCGGTACTATGAATTACTGGCATTCCGAAAATAATATTCATAAGTGTTGATTTACCTGCACCATTTTCTCCAACCAGAGCATGTATCTCACCTGCTTTAACTGTCAGGTTTACACCTTTAAGAACCTTATTGCCGAAGTATTCCTTTTCTATGTTGTTCAGCTTTAAAACAACTCTATCTTCCACATGCATCCTCCTTTCAGGGTAACCTTTTACATATATAAGGTTGCCGGAAGTCCGGCAACCCTACATATATTATTAATTTAGAATCAGATTAGAATGTTATATAATCGCAAAGCATCAGGTAGAAATTATCCTGATTGTCATATGTTGCGAACTTTATATCATATCCGCCGGAAGCGTTCTTGTAGCATTCCTGCAATTTTGCTGCATCGTTCTTGCTTGTGATTGTGCCTTCTGCATACTGCATAGCATAATCAACAGCTGCAGCTGTGGACATCATGCTGAATGGTACAGGCCATGTTGAGAATCTGCCTGTGCCGCCTTTTTCTGCTATCTTAGCCTTTATCTGCTCGATAAGGTAAGCAACATCGCCGGCTTTGTCTTCAGGAATCTGAAGTCCGAGAGCTCCTGGATATCCATGATATGGGCTTGGGCAGCACTGCTGTGCATCGATTCCGCCATTTTCAAGGGTAGCCTTTATAAGGGGCTCCTGCATAGCGCAGTTTGTGCTGAAGAAGTTAGTGTCTTTGCCAAGTTCTGCAATCTTTCTCGGAACATCTTCAAGTATGAACTGCTGTGCGCCTGGTATACCAGCATCGCCAGTTGGGTCTGGAGCTGTAGCATCGACAAACTTCATACCGAGCTTTTCGCATTCTGTCTTGAATATGTCTCTTCTCTGTGCAAGAAGCGGATAAGACATATGTCTTGGGAAGGAGTAGTGAACGAAGCTCTTTGCACCCATCTTCTGAGCCTGTGCAGGGATTGTGTAGCCCATTGAAAGTTCGTCCGGCTGGAGAACGATGTCGGCTTTAGCGCCGATAACGTCTGTTTCAGCAGGAGTTACAGCTACCAATAATACGTCAGGTCTTTCTTCTCTGATCTTTTCAAACATAGCTGCTGCGCCAGGAACAGCCTGATTCATGATAAGAGCTTTTACATCAGGATCTGAAACCAATGCGAGACCGTTTGATATAAGAACTTCCTGTTCCTTCATGAAGTTATCAGGCATTGTCTGAGTAACTATCTTGTCTGCGCCATATTTCTTAACAGCTATTTCACCAGATCTGAATTCTTCTTCATTCTGTGAAACTGTGTTTGTGTAGATGGCTACCTTGAAGTTCTTTGCTGCTTCCGGAGCTGCTGTTGCAGCTGGTTCTGTTGCAGCTGGTGCTGCTGGTTTTGCGCAAGCTGCAAGGCTTAAAACCATAACAACTGCTAAAACTAGTGCTAATACCTTTTTCATTTTTTCCCCTCCACTTATTATGTTTTTATTAGACCAGGGGGATATCCCCCGGATACTAATCCAGAAAAGTAAGGTAACTCATTTATAACCTGTTTGTGCTCAAAAATAATGCAAATGTTTAAGCCTTATATAACATATTCCTAATTCCGTGAATTATCCGATTATTCCTATTTTTATAACATATTTCTCTGAATAAATTTTTATAAATGGAAAATGAGATTTGTAAACAGCTAATGAACAATAGCAGAAAAATGCGATGTTAATCGTTGCAGGTTTCGCGTTACGCGTTGCGCGTGGAACGGTTTGGGCTGGGCTTCGAAGCCTGGCATGAATACGCGAAACACGAAACGGGGCCCCATAGAAGTGACCCTGTGCTTGCATCGCGTAACGGAAGAATGCGACTTCGTCGAATTCTTCCTATATTAGCTTGTATTTATTCTTGGGCCTTCCTATCTGCCCGTATATGGGAAGTATCTCGATCTGCTTTTCTTCCAGCAGGTATTGAACATACCTGTGTACTGTCTGGTATGCCAGATTGATTCCTGTGGTTATCTCATCTATGGTCAGCCCCTCCTTCTGCTCCTTAAGGTAATCGCAGATTATACTGAGAGTGGCGGGACTGATTCCTTTGTCAACATAGACCTGGTGCTTCTCTTGTACATATTTCTGCTGGATCTCATTTATCTTAAGGTTCATCTTTATCCTGGAGATCAGATCTGGTGACTTTATAGGTTTTATAGCGAAATCCGTGGCTCCGGCTTCTATAAACTTCTCCGCTGTTTCCTGCCGTTCATCCACAGTCAGCACTAATATGGAAACACTGTTATCCATCTGGCGTATCTTCTTTACCGTTGTAAGCCCATCCCAGTCAGGCATATGGTAGTCTACGATGGCCAGATTAGGTCTATGAAGTCTGCAAAGTTCGAAGCCCTTTTTACCGTTGTTTGCAGTAATAGCCTCCCAGCCTCCATGATTGCAAATCTCCTTTATGGTATAGAGTATATCAGGTTCATCATCTATGATTATGATTTTGGACAAATCCGTTTTCTTCAATAAAATCACCTCAAATACTTGAATTATATGGCAGGTGCCATTTCAGGGCCTACCGACGGAAGAGAAATGACCGCAGTAGTTCCAAGTCCTTCCTCGCTATGGATCTCTATACTTCCTCCGTTATCTTCTAGTATTCCTTTTGCAAAAGGCAGTCCCAGACCGGAGGTATTATTGGTTGAATAACCTACCTCCCATATCCTTTGGAGATTTTCTTCCTTTATCCCGTTACCGTTATCGGATATGGTTATTCTAATTCCATTTTCTGAAGGTATTACCGAAAATTGTATCACCTTATATGGATGTATGCAAGGAGCAATTATGGCATTTTCCAGAATATTGATAATAGCTCTGGCGACTCTTATTTTATTCACATATATGTCTGGGAGTTCTTCCTCCACTGTGATTTCAAACCTTATCCCCTCATCCTCCAGAGGCAGCTGCGCCCTGATATAGCCTATCAACTCCGATACTCTAAGCTTTTGCCGTGACGATTCGTATAAAAAGCTCGAAATCATCTCACTCATTTTTGACACTGAGTTTTCTATCCTTACACTGTACTCCGCCAGTTTGCCTTCTCCCTTGGCCGAAAGGATCAGCGAATTAAGGCCTCTGATGGTTACCAGAGGTGTCTTCAGATCGTGGACCAGTGATTTCACCTCCTGGTATACACGATTCTCCATTGCCTTAAGCCTCATATTCCTGATCTCATTTTCCTTCTCGTAATTCTCTCTCATTATCTTGATGTTCTTTGAATAGCTGACAAAAAGAGTTGCAGTAGCAAAAGAAGATATGATAAAGGGCAGAAAAAATGCAAAACCCGCAAAATTTAGCACAACATCGGCATTAAGATACTCACCGGCGATTTTTATACTGTAGTGTATATCTCTTTGCCCCAGCTTGTAAGCTGAAAAAAGCGGCATTATATTCAGCCATGCAAAGGAGAAAAAGACCTGTACAGATACTATCGACACTTGGATGAAGCTGTTTGTCTCGCCGAAAAGCTTTTCAAAGAGGAAAAAGGTTATAAAGAGTGCCGCAATGGTAGATGCAGGTTCCCATGGCAGTTCAAAAATAAGTGATGTTATCCAATGCAATATAATTATGCTTATAAGCGATACAAGGAATATGTCAAAGCGTTCCAAACGTTTACCAAGCTCCGAATGAAAAACCACAAGCATGGTGCCCATGAACAGCAGTGTGCTTTGAACGGCATACAGAGCGTTTATGGATGCAGATGCCAGAATGAGATGACCGCTGTCTCCCATATTTATTGCTTCTCTTATCTTGATTATTATATTGAACCATACTGATTGCAGAAAAACAGGGAACAGCAAGCCCAGCCCTGTTAGTAGTATTCCTACCGCTATCAGGGTCACTGAGTACTTTTTTTCATTAATAACAGCTTTGCCGGTTGTCATAATAAGACCTCTTCCATTAATTCTACTGTATATGATCGATTTTAGCGGAAAGCTGAAGCGAAAGGCTCGGTGATATCCTTTACCTCTCCGACCAGTGTCAGGGGTTTTTCTGTTTCCTTAGCCAGTTCTATCAGTATACTCTCATTGCACGAGTCCCTAATACCAATAAAATAATCTGATTCTTCACCCACCAGCCTCAATAGCTCCTCTGTCTTTTTTTCATGGGCGGATTCGCCTCCGATAGCAACAGTGATCACCTTGAGTTTGTCTTCCGCTGCCTTTGCTAGGAGCTTCTCAATTCTTGACTTTTCCTCTTCATAGCTTATATCCTGAAGTTTTGTCCCCAGCGGACTATATCCCACAACAAAAACAATAGTATTCATTTCCTCCAGGTCCATATCACTTGCCTGCGGCATAAAAAAACTTCTGATCATAAGCTGGTTTGCCATATCTCTAATTATATATGTATCGGTACTTTGCCCTGCCGAGGTTATTACAACGGGGGGCTTTGCAATTGGCTGCGGAAGTGATGGGAGAGTAAATATCTTCGCATCACTTTTCTCACCAAATGGCATATTCGTCAGGTATATCAAAATAGCGAGGACAGCTATCAAAACTGCCCTTAGCCTGTAAACTCGTTGCTTCATTTCCCGCACCCTGATACCTTTCATTATTCTAGTTCAATGTCAACATTCTCCAGTGATTCCACACCTGTCATATGCGGTGTGTATCCCTTGACTGAGAGCCTGGATGCAAGTATAGGCATTGTGTGCACCAGCGGTACCGAAGGTGCGTCATAATTGACGATTTCCTGCAGGCTTCTATAAAGGCTCCTGCGGAAAACCATGTTAGTGGTCTGCCTGGCTTGTGCCAGCAGCTGGTCCGCTTCCTTGCTCTTGTAGAAAGAATAGTTTCCTGCCAAACCTGGTTTAGCGTTTTCAGAGGCCAACATTGTATAAAGGAAATTGTCCGGATCGGCAAAATCTCCAGTCCAACCGATCAGGGCCATCTCATGCTCACCTCTGTGTATCCTGTCCAGGTACTCGTCCATGCTGAAAACCTTAACTTCAGCGTTGATATTGATCTGCTGCAGGCTTTCCTTGATAAACTGGGCAACCTGCAAAGGCTTCGGAAAATACTCCCTTGCACTGTCCATCACCCAGAGAGTGGTGTTGAAGCCATCGGAGTAGCCTGCTTCTGCCAGATACTGTTTCGCTTTTTCAACATCATATTCATAAGGCTCAAGATTCTCATTATAACCCCACAGCAAAGGAGGAATATAGGTTGTAGCCGGTTTTGCAAGATTATCAAATATGTCATTGATAAGCTTCTCTTTATCAATTGCATGGTTTATAGCCAGCCTAACCTCCCTTTTACTGAAGGGATAGTCTTCATTATTCATTGCCAGATAACCGACATTAAAGCTGGGTCTCATATGCAGGTAAAGGTTCGAATCATATTTTACATCCGCAATATCATCAGGACTCAGGTGATCAGCAATATGTATGGAACCTTTCATCAGCTCATCCAGCCTATCCTTGCTGGATGGGATAACCTTGAATTCCACTTCGCTTACCTTGGCAGGACTGTTCCAGTATTTATCGTTGCGTACCAAAGTAATGCTCTTGTTGCGTTCCCAACTCTTGAAAACAAAGGGGCCTGTCCCTACAGGATGCTCAAATATCTCTCTCTTATACTCCTCAATAGCCTTAGGGCTTGCTATACCAAAGGCCGGCATTGTAAGGGCATATAGAAACGGAGCGTAGGGCTTGTTGAGCTTTATCTCAACAGAGTATTCTGAATGCTTGTTCACACTGCTCACAAGTCCGGGATACCCTCCGAATATATAATTCCAATATATGAAGTTTCCATCAGGATTTGTACTGCTGGAGTACATCCAGCGGTGAAAATTAAACACCACAGCATCTGCATTTAAGACAGATCCGTCATGGAACCTAACTCCCTGGCGCAGCTTGAACACCCAGGTCAGTCCATCTTCGCTGGAGCTCCAGCTTTCGGCCAGGCATGGAAGTATCTGTGTTCCTTCAGTTTCGCATTTAACAAGAGTTTCCAGAACATTCACCGTGACCTTGAAGGAGTCCACATCTGTAGTAAAGGATGGGTCAAGGCTTACCGAATCATTGGCGCGGCCAATGATAAGCTTTTTACCCGATTCATATTGCCCGATGTCGTTTACGGGATAGGATTTATCTATGGCTGTTTCCCCGAAGGCTCCAGACATGATCGCAACAGCAGCTATTACAATAAACAGCAGTATCAGCAACCAATAATTCTTATTCATGCCGTAACCTCCTTTTCTTCATCATGATGTATCCTCGCAGATCCATTACACTATTAATATGATTTTATCAAAATTTTCCGGAAAAACAAAGGATAGAATAATAAAAAGACAGGCGGACAACAATTTTCGTATATCCCGCCTGTCATGGCATTCCGGCTCAGTAAGCTTATTTGCTTATTCTGCCGTCTATTTCTGTTTTTATCATATCAAGGAAGTCATCAAATTTCGCCACTCCCTTGTCCCCATCCTTTCTGCTTCTGACCGATACTGTACCGTCTTCCATTTCCTTGTCGCCTACTACCAACATATAAGGTATTTTCTGAAGCTGTGCCTCTCTGATCTTGTAGCCGACCTTTTCATTTCTCAGATCTGCTTCAACACGTATATCAAGCTCTTCAAACCTTGCCTTCAGCTTCTCGGCATATTCATGCTGCTTATCTGATATCGGAAGTATTGTCACCTGTACCGGAGCCAGCCAGGTCGGGAATGCCCCGGCATAATGCTCTGTCAATATTGCTATGAATCTTTCTATGCTTCCGAATATGACTCTGTGTATCATTACCGGAGTGTGCTTTTCTCCATCGGGGCCAACATATGTCAGCTCAAAGCGCTCAGGCATCTGCATATCCAACTGGATCGTTCCGCACTGCCATGTACGTCCGATGCTGTCCTTAAGATGGAAGTCGATTTTCGGTCCATAGAAGGCTCCATCACCTTCATTTATCTTATATGGCTTGCCCATTTCATCAAGAGCTTGCTTAAGGGCAGCTGTAGCCATATCCCAGCTTTCTACAGAACCGATGAATTTCTCCGGTCTTGTTGATAGCTCCATGTGATATTCAAACCCAAACAGGCTGTAGAAGGAATCAATCATCCTTGCCACTCCGAGGATCTCATCCTTTATCTGTGAAGGCATCATGAATATATGCGCATCATCCTGAGTAAAGCATCTTACACGCATCAAGCCGTGAAGCGCACCTGCCAGCTCATGCCTGTGAACAAGGCCCAGTTCTCCCATCCTTAACGGAAGTTCCTTGTAGCTATGCATCTGCCTTGCGTACATAAGCATGCCGCCCGGACAGTTCATAGGCTTCACTGCATAATCGCCCTCATCTATTCTTGTAAAATACATGTTTTCCTTGTATTTGTCCCAGTGTCCTGATCTATGCCAAAGCTCCTCATTGAGGATTATAGGTGTTTTTATCTCAACATACCCGTTCTTTTTATGCTCTTTTCTCCAGAAATCCTCCAGTGTGTTCCTGAGAACCATTCCCTTTGGATGGAAGAACGGGAAGCCGGGTCCTTCTTCATGGAGGCTGAAAAGGTCAAGCTCTCTTCCAAGCTTCCTGTGATCTCTCTTCTTTGCTTCCTCAAGCATTGTCAGGTATTCATCCAGCTGATTCTTCTTCACAAAAGCAGTTCCGTAGATCCTCTGCAGCATTTTGTTCTTCTCGCTGCCTCTCCAATATGCCCCTGCAACGCTCAAAAGCTTGATGGCCTTCAGCCTGCCTGTGGACGGCACATGGGGTCCTGCGCACAGGTCAACAAATTCTCCCTGCTTGTAGAAGGATATTATGGAATCCTCGGGTAGGTCATTTATAAGCTCTACCTTGTAAGGCTCCCCTGCCTTCTCCATCATCTCAAGGGCTTCCTTTCTGGGAAGTTCAAATCTTTCAAGCTTGAGATCCTCTTTAACTATGTTCTCCATTTCCTTTTCTATTTTGGCCAGGTCATCCTCAGAAAAAGGCTTGTCGGAATCAATGTCATAGTAAAAACCTGTGTCTATAGCCGGACCTATGGCAAGCTTCACGCCGGGATACAGCCTTTTTACCGCCTGTGCCAATACATGGGACCCTGTATGTCTGAGAGCCCACTTGCCATCTGCATCGTCAAAGGTAAGCACATCCAGACTGCAATCTGTATTGACCGGTGTACCCAGATCCAACACCTTGCCATTTACTTTTGCCGCCATTGCGGCCTTGAGAAGCCCACTGCCTATGGAAGCTACTATATCTTCCACTTTTGTGCCTTTTTCATATTCTTTAACCGAGCCATCCTTCAATGTTACTTTTATCATTATTACTCCTCCTTTTGTTGTATCAAATTTTACAAAAAACAAAAACTCCCGCCCCTGTATAGGGGCGAGAGATATTCCCGCGGTTCCACCCTGCTTTGAACTCCGGATTGTAACGTCATCAACGATAAGGCATACTTGGTGTACCTTTCAGCCCTTAGCTCCCAGGTGGTTTTCAGACAAGTAGTCCTGGAAACGCTTTCAGCCTATGGCGTCTCCTCTCTGATGGGTTCCTGTGTCTTACTCTTCCCGGTCATCGCATCTATCCTGTATTATTACCATAAAATTATACACTATTCAGATCGTAAAGTCAAATCACATTATCCTGATAACAACAGCCTGGATGAGGCCGATCAATCCGCCCAACAATCCTCCAAGAAGCTCAATATACTTCAGCTCTCTGGAGGTCAAGCCCATTATGAGTTTTTCCATGTTCTCCAGCTCCAGCTCGTTGATCTTGCTCTCCACCATCTCACCTATGTTTATTTTATGTACCGTTGTATTTATTATCCCGTCGATGGAGCTGTCCAGTATGGACATGGCATCCTTGTTGATCTGCTCCTCAAAATAGTCTATTATCTTGCTCTTTATGGAGTACGGTATTATGGCAGGTATCTTGTAGTCTATTACCTTAAGCAGCTTCTCTTTTATTATGGTAATGACCTCAAGCTTGTTCTCTTCAGTCACCATCCTGTCAAAAATCTCATTGATGGAAATAAGCTCTTTCTCCACGACCTCTCCGATGCTCTTGGAAATATCATGCCGCCGTTTCGGTATCAGCCCCTGTAATGTAATGTTCAATACCGGTATAACTATAGGTCTGATAGGTCTGAAAAGCATCTTGATGGCAAGTACGTTTGTAAGCCATCCTATTATTGCTCCGACAGCTACCAGGAAAATTGCCTCGTACATTTCTGTTTGCCCCCGATTGTCATTTGTTTCGTATATTATAGCACAGATAGATATTACAGACTATACTTGTTTGTCTCCTTCAGCAGCTCCTTGCTGCTGCAAAGCTCGCATTTGCTGCACAAACTGATCCTGTCTGTAAATACGTTCATTATCGTTTGAACAAGCTCTTTGTTCCTAAAGCTCTCTATATTGTGTATCGTTATATTATGTGGCGAAATGGTGATCAGTGTACTTATAAGGAGATCATCGTAATTAATGGTCTCATCATGCACTTCCGCCTTTAGCTCATCAAAATACTCACTACTGATATGGTTTTTATCCTCATCATAAAGCATATATCTTCCGTCCTGTGACTGGAAAAGATGCACCGTGTTTATCTTGCATTCCTGTATTTCCACAAAATATCTCAGGAGTCTTATGAATTCATTGTATTCTCTTTCAGCTACAAATATTTCCAAAGCCCTTTCCAGGATATCACTAAGCTCATTTATATAAGAGCTTAGTCGGAAATTAACAAAGCCTTCTATATTTAATTCATTTTCAGATTCCAGGTACTCATATATACTTCTTATGACCCTGTTCTTCCTTGAAGCCTTGTAAAAAGCTCCGGGCTGCATGTTTCCATCTTCGGTCAGAAGCTTGCAGGCGTTGTTGATGACACTGTTCCTCTCGCTTTCATTCAGGTAAAAGAAATTTCCCTTTGCCAGCTTCTTTATCAGTTTTAGCTCATAATGCTCTATGATTATATCTGCAATTGTATTGGAAAGAACATGTTTGAATTCTTCAACCGCTTTCTTCTCAGTTATCCTGGCAAGAAAGGTATCCCTTATACCGCAGTTTATAAACAGCCCGCTTTCTTCATCAAATTCTTCACACGCGATATCGATTCCGTCTGCCTTGGCCATAGCAAAATGTCTGTATATATCTGCTTTGATCAATTCAGCGTTTTCACACGCACCGATTGCTACAAGAAACATTTGTCCAACTCCTTTCTTTATCGGATATCCGGACCCTTCATATGTTCTTCCCGGAACCAATAAGAATCAACATATAAAAAAGAATGGTGTGTCACAGCAATTTGCATGATGGTTTGGACCTGCATTTGAAATCATGTGTATGCTTTAATAGTATTTGCGTAAATATTTCTTGTATTCAAAGCCAAAGGTGAAGCAAAGCTTCGTAAACGTTACTACGGCTCATTTTATCCTATGTCGCTGCTATAATATACTTTCCCTGTTAATGTTTCAATCAATAGAATAGTTTATGAATCAATGGCATTTTAACGGTATGATCGAGCCATAGTCCACCATTTTATCCAGTGAAAGATCAACAGTGGAAATCCCTTTTAAAGCAAGATAAATAGCAATTTCATCGGCGTTTTTCAAGCTTTTGCTGTTTCCTGAGAATGCAATCAGCCCGGAAGCCAGCAAACCGCTGGAACCGCCGATAAATCCATAGTCAAAGCCCTTCAGTTCTATACCTCCGGGTTCAATAAGCAAGCTTTCAGCCCCGTTTGCCCCGGCCGTTTCAGAAAGCATCCTGTCAGAGGTTATGATCGTATTGCCATCAAGTATGCAAACAGAACATTTAGTGTAGCCTTGACGCACATTTATGAGCTTAAGACGTTCACTTTCAAATACTTTCAGAAGCTCAGGATCGGTATATTTAATATTATGAAATACCAGATTTCCTAATCTCAATACATTATATGCGATATTGCCTGGATAGTTTCTAACCAGCCAAGTTGCACCCTTTGTCACTGCAAATCCTTTTTTTTGAAGCATTGGTGCCATTTCTTCATATATATTCGGAGCCAGTACGATCCTATTGCCTCCCATATGCATCATGAGCATATCAGGATGCCCATCCACCGCTTCATGAAGCTCCCTGCACCTTGCAGTCCTTATACATTCAATTCCCATACTGTTCATTCTTTCTTCCATTGCCTTGGGCATTCGATAGTCGATGACAGCGAGGCTCACTTTTCCATCGGGGATAAAGGGTGATTTTATGAAGCCCATTGTTGTACACTCCTTTCTAAATGATATATGTACAAAAAACAAAAAAACTTATTGATTTCAATAAGTATGTGTATATATGGAGGCGACACCCGGATTTGAACCGGGGATGAAGGATTTGCAGTCCTCTGCCTTACCACTTGGCTATGTCGCCATATAAACTTTATGGAGCGGGTTACGAGATTCGAACTCGCGACTTTCACCTTGGCAAGGTGACACTCTACCACTGAGTTAAACCCGCATTTTAGTGGTGCCTTGGGGCGGAATCGAACCACCGACACGAGGATTTTCAGTCCTCTGC
>CAZNMO010000118.1:0-7253 GCA_964574195.1 uncultured Clostridiaceae bacterium
ATCCGGATCATATGTATCCATAAAGGCACAGGGGCCATAATCTATCGTTTCACCGCTGATCGCCATATTGTCGGTGTTCATGACTCCATGTATAAAGCCTACCAGCTGCCATTTTGACACAAGCTCCGCCTGACGCTTTACCACCTGTTTAAGCAGGAAAACATATTTGTTGCCGACAGCTTCAAATCCCTCAAAATGTCTATGAAGAGCATAGTCTGCCAATATCCGTAGTTCCTCTTCAGTCCCCCATTTGGAAGCATATTCGAAGGTGCCTATACGCAGATGACTTGACGCCACACGGGTAAGTATCGCTCCTGGCTGCTCATCCTGACGGTATACCGGTTCACCCGTTGTCACAACAGCCAGACTGCGGGTAGTTGCAATCCCGAGGGCATGCATGGCCTCGCTGATAATGTATTCGCGCAGCATTGGACCAAGAGCTGCCCGACCATCTCCGCCCCGGGAATATGGTGTTCTTCCGGAGCCCTTCAGCTGAATATCGAAGCGCCCACCTGCAGGAGTAAGCTGTTCACCCAGCAGTATGGCTCTGCCGTCTCCCAGCATTGTAAAATGCCCGAATTGGTGACCGGCATATGCTTGAGCTAGTGGTTCAGCACCTGCCGGCAGTTGGTTGCCAGCAAACACCACTGTAGCTTCATCGCTTTGCAGCATCCCGGCATCCAGTCCCAGAGCTGCTGCAAGGGGTTCATTGAAGACAACAGGCTTTGGTGAACGTACCGGGGTCGGGTCCAGTACAGAAAAAAATTTACTCGGCAGTCGGGCGTAGCTATTATCAAAATTCCAGCCTGTTTCCGATATGACTTTTCCCATGATATCGTACTCCTTTCCTCATGTTACCTTGCATCATAGCTTTTGCACAAAATAAAAATCATAGTCATCTATGATTTTAATTTTTCTAATATTGCTTTTTCACAGCTCTCAAAAGATTTCAGCTTCTGCCCTTCTCGCATATAGCTCTTCAAGCTCATGCAAATGGTAAAGGTATCCCTTGTCGTCAAAATATTTAGCAGCCTGCGGGCATCGCTTTATACATGCACCGCACTTTATGCAGATGCCTTCGACCCTGCTCATGTCTTCCATGCTTATAGAGCCCATGGGACAAACATTCGCACATATTCCACAGCTTGTGCAGCTGTCGTTTGTTTTGGGCTTTACCTTCAGTATATTGATCAGCGCTCCATTTCTGTCTCTGGGAGTATAGTATGGACGGAGAGGTTCCTCCCCCTTGACGGTCAAAGGCTGTTCCGGCGCAAGGTCTATGCGTTTAAGCCTGATCAAGGCTATTTCAGCCAGTTCATCTGCAGCATGCATATCCTGAGCATCGGGACGTCCCGCAGCCAGTATTTCCGAAAAGGAGTGCTCTCCGACAAACGCCCCTGCGGCTATTGTATGAAACCCATCTGCCTCCAGTATATCCACAAATTCTTTAAGTGCATCATCATAGGCTCGGTTGCCGAACAGCACAACAGGTATTGAAATTGCTCCATTACCCTCCACCCGTTCCTTGAGGAAAGACAAAAGCACATTGGGAACTCGTCCTGCATAAACCGGTGTACCGAATACAACAAGGTCCTCTGCCCCAAATATAAGCCTATTCTTTCTGGCATCAGGCAGGGTAAAATCTACTATATTCACTTTCAATTGCATTTTTTGTCCAATTGCCCCGGAAATATACTCAACCGCTTTCCTTGTAGTCCCGGTCGCACTGTAGTATACTGCCCAGATCCTGCTTATCAACATCTTTTTCCCCCATCTCAATCCCACTTGTCGATATAGGTCAGCTGATACTTCCGGCCTTCATAGGAATACCTCACCGAATACACCCACTTAAACGTTTTGGTCGTATAATCCTTCCCCGGATACTGTATCCCGATATCCTCAGTTACATATACTCTGATAATTCCGAGATTATCTCCTTCAATACTCTCAATGGAATAGCCATCCAGCCTCTCCTTGATCTGCTTCTTGTTCAAGTCTCCAACCAGTTTCTTCTGTGAAATGTAAAGGGTGCTGTCCGGGTAAAGCCACGGTTCAACCAAGCTAAAATCATTTTTGTTTATTGCCTCGATCATTGCAGTTTCATATGCTTTTATCGCTTCCTCAATTTTTACCCTGTCACCGGCATAAAAATCTTCAGTCTTTTCTCCGCCAATTGCCTGCGCTCCCCTCTCGAAGGAGTTCCAAAGTTCACCCTCAGTATCTATCAGGTCCTTAAGCTCATCATAGCTTATATTGAACTCCGGAAAACCTGCAGCATAGGCAGCTATGGCATAAGGGTAGAAGTATATCCTGAGAGCATCCCTCCTGAAGGTAAAGCCTCCATCCGTCTCCAGATCCCCTATATGTTCTGAATACAACTGATCTCCCAGCTCTTTGTTGGCTCTGTCGATCTTACCTTTTACTATCTCAGTCAGCTTGGCTTTATAATTGCTGCCTGCCTTAAAAAGGTCCTTAAGCTCATAAAGCCTGCCGTTCGTTATATTTATATGGTATTCTTCCCTGCTTGGCTGCCCGTGTGCCGCACCTATAGGGTAATAATAACCACTCTTGCTTATTACGAGCATATCCTTGTTTTTCTCAGCAGTAAAGCCTATTTCAATTGAATCGGTATACATATTTCCGTCCTTGTTGGAGCCCTTGCTATCGCCTACAAAATACTCCTTCAACATCACATTGATACTCTCCTGTACCTTGGAGTCCGCCAGTCCCGCTATCTCTGGGTACTGTATCAGCATGCACCTGTCGGGTCTGAAGCTTTTCATATTGACTTCCAGACCATTATCAAAGTGGAAGGTATTATTGGATGCCCAAAGCTTTTTTCCATCCTGCGAGTAGTATTGAAGCATATTGTCAGCCTCGATCTTGTATAGGTCTCCAAGCAGCTTTATACTACCTACACCCTCAGACCTTGGAATGCTTTTTATCTCTTCTCCCTTACCGTCGATCAAGTATGTGCTTTTCTCATCGGATACAGATATCAGTCCGTTTTCCAGAGCTTCGACGTTATAAAAATCGAAACTGGTCAGCTGCTTGCCTGTTTTATCAAACAGAGCTTTTTTAGCATAGGTCGAAACATAGTACGCTTCATGGGTTTCTGGTACTGAGTATATTCCAGCTCCAAGATATGTGATCTCGCCATACTCTGCGGGTATGACGAATTCCCCTTTCTTGTTGATCACTCCATATTTGTTTTCATAATCTCCTGCCGCATTTACTATAGCCAGGCCATCAACAAAACCACGGGCTTCACTGTACACCGCATCAAGCAGGAGCTTTCCGTCCAGATCCATATAGCCGAACTTGTCACGGCCTTCACTATCTGCTCTGGAAAATACAAATATACCCTCCGAAAGCTCTTTTGCCATTTTTGTATCTATTTCCTTGAGAAGTTTTCCTTCTTTATTAATAAGGCCAAAACGGTCTTCCTTAATTTTCACCAGCGCTTTATCCCCGGAAAAGGCTTGGGCCCACTCATAAACAGGTTCTATAACCACTTTCCCCTCGGTATTTATATAGCCCCAGAGGCCCTTCTCATTGTCGACCCGTTTGCTGAAAGCTGCCATGCCACAGCCGGGTTTGTCAATAGCACCATCCGTCTGGAAAAGTACTGATCCATCCTTATCATACAGGTAGCTTTTGCCCGATTCGTCAGTCACTACAGCCCCCTGCCCAGTGAAATCAGTGGAATACAGATATCCTGACTCCATGACCGGCTTCCCTGTCAGGTCTATAAGCCTCCATGCTCCATTTTCTGATACCTCCGCCATACCATTACCCATGAAATCGCCGGCACTTTCATACTGAGGCTTTATTACAAATGCCCCTGATTCATCTATATACCCCCACTTCTTATCTGAGCCTTCCATGACATAAGCAGGGTAAAGCCTTCCTGGAAGATTTTCCGTGGTCCCTTCAGTCACAGCAGGAGTCGCAGTATTGACCTCCGCAGAGGCTTGCACTGCCTCTTTGCCATTTGCGCATGCCGTAAATACAACAGCGGTTATAAGCATGCTTATAAGAAGAATGCTTTTTTTCATATCTGTCTATCCTTTCAATTTCTTCCATTTATCGATTTAATATTAGCATATTGGAGAATGCTTCACAAATGTATGTTTTACCCTTTTATGGCTTTTAATTACAGGATATGCTGTATGTGCACTAAAAAAGGAAGCAAATCTGCTTCCTTTTGTTTCCCTGATCACTCCGCTATTTGCTTGTCCCTCTTAACGATATGCTCCGCCAGCCACATATTAAGGAAATCCACCAATTCCAAAAGGGCTTCCTTCTGGTTTTCATCGATATTGTCAGTATCTATGCCGTCTATCTTATCAATAAAGTCAGCATGGGCAACCTTCTGGGATAAAATCCTCTTGTAGCCGACACTTTCCATATACTCTTCCTCGTGTTTGAAATGGTACCTGGTATAATCCTTCAAGTCATTAACGACCTTCATTATGTAGTCGTACTTATCGGGTATGAACTGGTTTGTCAAAAGCTCATAGCATTCGTCTGCAATTGCAAACAGCTTTGTGTGCTCTTCATCAATAAAACTGATTCCAGTAAAGTATTCCGGTTTCATTTCGTACATGATAGTCTCTCCTTTATTAATATAATTATATTACCCCCTGATGGGTTAAGTGCTGATATATGAGTTATCCGCAGCCTATTAGGATTCATTTTACAAATTAACATTAACATAAAAAAGCCTCTAGTTCAATATATAAATAATAATTATTCTTATAAAAAGTTTATTAAAAACAAGCGCGCTTATACATACATAAAAAGCTATCCAACAGATCTTCAGATTCTGCCAGATAGCTCTTTTTATTCATTGAACTTATTTCTATCAGTATTACTTATGATACAGTTTCTTGGACTGGTATTGCGGCTCACAGGTAATATTGATCCCAAGCTTTTGAAATACATTTTCATCAACATGGGAAAGGATGACCGATGAGTGAGCCTCACAGCCGCGAAGCTTTGAAAGCTGTTTTATTGCCAGTGCCGCGGTGGGATTGGTGGTCGCACAGATAGAAAGTGCGATAAGTATTTCATCCGTATGCAGACGCGGATTGCTATTGCCCATGTGTTCAGTTTTCAAAGCCTGGATAGGCTCGATCACAATAGGTGAGATCAGGTGCATATCATGGTTTATACCGCCCAATTCCTTCAATGCATTCAATAACAATGCCGCAGAAGCACCCAACAGCGGGGTGGTCTTACCGGTTATTATCCGTCCGTCGTTAAGCTGAAGCGCCACCGCCGGACCTTCAGTAGCTTCCGCCCTGGTCAAAGCAGCTTCTACAACGGGGCGGCACTTGGGCGATATCCCCAGCGTATTCATCAAAAGCTCCAGCCTGTAAACTTCAGCTTTATCAGCCATTCCCTGCCTTTGAGCACATCTCGTAATATAATATCTGCGTATGACCTCCTGCTCCGAGGCCCTGCACACTGCTTCATCATCGGTGATACAGAAGCCGGCCATGTTAACACCCATATCTGTCGGGCTCTGATACGGAGACTTGCCAGCTATCTTGTCAAATATGGCATTCAGTACAGGGAAGACTTCAATATCCCTGTTGTAGTTAACAGTAGTGATGCCATAGGCGTCAAGATGGAAGGGGTCTATCATGTTCACATCATTGAGGTCTGTGGTTGCTGCCTCGTAGGCGATATTCACCGGATGCTTTAATGGCAGGTTCCATATGGGAAAAGTCTCAAACTTCGCATAACCCGCCTGTATGCCGCGCTCATGTTCATGATACAGCTGTGATAGGCAGGTTGCCATTTTTCCGCTTCCAGGCCCTGGAGCGGTTACCACGATAAGTGAGCGTGTAGTTTCTATATACTCGTTCTTGCCATACCCGTCCTTACTTACTATAAGGGGAATATTGTTGGGATAGTCAGGGATTGAGTAGTGTCTGTATACTTTTATGCCGAGCTCATTAAGCCTTTTTTGAAACATATCGGTTGAAAATTGCGGGCGGTAACGTGTTATAACAACACTTCCAACATATAAGCCGATTTCACGGAAGGCGTCTATCAATCGCATCATTTCCTGATCGTATGTAATCCCGAAATCCCTGCGTCGCTTGCTTCTCTCGATATCATCCGCCGAGATTGAAATTACGATCTCCACTTGCTCCTTGAGTTCAAGAAGCATTTTTACCTTGCTGTCAGGCTTAAAGCCCGGAAGTACACGTGAGGCGTGATAATCATCAAAAAGCTTTCCGCCAAATTCCAGATAAAGCTTTCCGCCAAAAAACTCTATCCTCTCAAGTATTTTTTGTGATTGCATCTGAAGGTACTTGTCATTGCTAAATCCAACCTTATCCATATTTTTCTCCTGTATAATATATATTTGAATAAAAACTCTGACAATGTTATTTGGTACATTTACTTCATCTGAATGATTATGATTATTATTTACTTTACAAATAATAATACACTACTGCTCAACTGTCAACAGACATATGTCCCATTTAACGTATGGTACCCTCATTATTTTTTAATACAATCACCTGCAATTATCACTATACTTCCAGCACCGGCAATGCTGTTTCCATGATATCCCCTTCAGGCACTATGCTTGCTCTGTCTCCGCTGTGGCATCAGCCAGTCCTCCCCTGTAATATTCCCGGGAGGTCAGGATGCCCATGGCCAAAAGTATAATACAGAAAGCACATACTATGACCATGAACTGTATCCTTACCCTATCGGCCAGAGGACCGAATATAACCATGCCAAGAGGCATAAAACCCGTGAACATAACATTTAACAGGCTGAAGACCCTCCCCAGCATAGCTGGCTCGGTTTTTTCCTGGACCAATGTAAAAACTGCAGACTGGACTACAGGGATGGTCATCCCCATGAAGAACATGAGGGATGCAAATAGCCAGAAGGTACTGGTAAAGCCAACCGCAAAAGATGTAACGCCATATATCGCAGCCCCCAGAAAAAATGTCATATTGCGATTTTTGAATCCGCCTGTCGCGCCGAGCAGAAGACCTCCTGCCAAAGCTCCTGCAAATCCAACCGTCTCATTGATTGTAAGCAACATTATATTATCTCCGAAGGTCCTCTGAATCATGAGCGCTGTCAGGAAGCCCGAGGGAACACACAGGAAAATGTATGCGCCATATTGTATCAGCATCCTTCTGAGAAACTTATGTCTCCAGGTAAATCGAAGGCCTTCACCGATCTCCTTTAAAACCGGGGTATTCCCTGCTCCC
>CAZNMO010000118.1:7263-11934 GCA_964574195.1 uncultured Clostridiaceae bacterium
GGAACAGCATACTCACGCCAATGACTGCTGTAGCAACATCTATCAGCATGATGTTGTAGATAGGACCCGCTGCCATTATTGCACCGGCCGCAACAGGAGAAACAAATTGAACCACAGCCTGAATGCTTCCATTGATGCCATTGACACGCATAAGCCCATCTTCAGGAACCAACTGTGGAAGCATTGCATTTACCGTAGGTGTCTGTATCCCGCTGCCAAGAGACCTGACTGCGCATACGATTATGATTGCCGGCAGGGCTGCTTCGCCCACATTTCCGGACATCATGTACAGGGCAAGCAGCAATGTTGTAGCTGCAATAACTATGTCAGAGATGATTATTATCCATTTTCTGTCGTAGCGGTCCGCCCACACTCCGGCAAAAAAGGACACCAGCATCTGGGGCAAAAAGGCCGTCAGGGTAAGGACAGTGACCCACAGCCCCGAGGATGTTTCAAGCGTTACATACCAAATGATCGCCATCTGTACGATCTGTGAGCCAAAAAGCGTAACACCCTGACTGACCAGGAATGCAACAGTCTTACCCCACCACTTTACGCTTTTCTTATCATATGAATTCATTTTATCCCTCCTATATAGTTTACCACCAGTACTTTCACTGGTGGCATACTGTAGATATCTGTTTTTGAAGGCTTACTGACCTTCTGCCAACAAGCCGGAGATTTCTCCATGGCAGGTAAGCGTAAGCTTGTGCATTGCTCTGGTACATGCAACATAAAGCAAGCTTCTGTCATGCTCCGAGCTGTAAGTCACGGAATTCGCTGATGGAATAACCGCCTCATCAAACTCCAGGCCTTTGGCCATATGGATAGAAGTAATTGTTATACCGTCCGCAAACTTCGAACTGTTCAAGTCCAATCGGTTGATTTCATGCGTTTTCTTCAATTCCCTGTAGAGCTCTTTTACCTTGCTGTCTGACCTGCAGATTATCCCCAGAGTCCTATAGCCGCTTTTTTTGAATTCCTCCAGGATACTGTGCAATTTGGATATTTCAGCCAGTCTATCCTCACACCTGATTATCCGTGGCTCTGTGCCATGCCTTTCAACTGGCTCTATCCCATGATCGAGTATACCTTGAGCAAACTTAAGGATCTCAAAGGTTGAGCGATAGCTTTTCTTTAGCTCCACGTAATCAGCGTTACCATACAGTTCCATGAGAGCCTCTCTTGAAAGGGAATTACAGGGATCGATCGACTGTCCGAAATCTCCCAATATGGTTTTGCCGCATTTATAGAGCTTTTTTATTACAGCGTATTGAACAGGAGTATAATCCTGCATCTCATCGATGACTAAATGCCTGATATCGCTATAACCCGCTGTTCCCTCACAGGATATTTTGCAGTATAAATATGGAAAGACATCTGATGCTTCAAGTCTGCTGTCCTTCAGTACAAACATGTCCGGTCTGTTGATATATTCATAGAAGCCGGCATACAGCGCCAATGTACTGTCATAGCTGCAATCGCTTGTTACTGCATTTTTGAGATAATTATCCAGAAGGAGGAGGAACTCTGATGATGACTTGAAGCTGACCCTGTAAGTCAGCTGCTGATCCTTTTCTTCCAGGAGCCTTTCGATTTGTTCGGAGTATCTTTCATACTCCAATGAGTCATTCATCAGCTCCGAAGCAATATCTTCAAAGCCGATTCCGGTTATGGGCTCTTCACCCAGCTCCGGCAGTACGTTTGAAATATAGTCTGCAAATACCTTGTTGGGAGATATGATCATGACATTTCTAGCTGACAGGCTGTCTTTGTATTTATACAGCAAATATGCCACCCGGTGAAGAGCTATAGATGTCTTGCCTGAGCCTGCTACCCCCTGGATAACCAGAACCTCCGACTCCTCGCTTCGTATTATTCTGTTCTGCTCCTTTTGAATGGTTGCCACTATGTTCTTCATTCTCTGGTCTGAGGTATTGCTCAATTCCTTCTGCAGTATCTCATCATTGATGCGGATCGAGCTTTCAAGTGCATACTCCATGACCCCATTTTTGATCTTAAACTGCCTTTTCAGTGTCATATCACCCTCTACCAAGCCTGCCGGTGCTTCATAGCTTGCAGGACCCTGCTCATAATCATAATACATGCCTGAGATCGGCGCACGCCAGTCATATATAAGCATATCCCCAGCTGCATCAACAAAGGTGAACCTTCCTATATAGAAGGCTTCTGCTTCCTCCTCTCTGGCCAGCCTGAAATCGATTCTGGCAAAATAAGGCGAATCAATAAGCTTCTCGATTATTTTCCTTCGCCTGACAGTAAACTCTCCTGAGTTAACGATCTGCGATACAGACCTCTCATTTGAGAATACCTCCATAGGGTCCATCCCGCTTCTGTTTTCCCAGAGGTATTTCATTGACTCCTTAAATTCATCTGTATAATTTGTGATCACTGTATTTAATTTTTCCAAGGCATACTTCAGCTTTCCTGTTATCATATCAAGATACCTGATCTCATCCGGAAATTTTATTGACATTGGCTACCTCCTGCTTTATTTGAATTCTAAACAATAAAAAAAGTATATCACCGATATTTCTACTGGTGGTATACTGTAGGGTTGTATTTTTCAGGCTTTCTTGTTCCTCATTTCTGCAAGCATGCCTAACATTTCTTCAGCATCTTTTTCTGCCAGACTCAATGCTGTTATATATCTATCTGCAGCACAAACTATATCCTCATCCTCACCGGGAGTATTTATAGCCTCAAGCACATTCAGCTCGCCCTTGTCCAATCTGCTAAGCATGCGTAGTATTGACATCATGGAATAGTGGGCGTTCCTGAGGGTACGTATGATCTTCAGCCGCTTAATTTCCTTGGCTCCATACTTCCTGAAGCCCCTGGGATTTCGTGTCACTCGTATCAAGCCATTTCTTTCCCAATCACGTAAAACATCTATGGTGATGCCAAGTATTGCCGCAGTCTCATTTCTTCCGGTAAATACAAGACTCTCGTCCTCAGTACTTTTTTTTTCGATAATATCAAGGGTTATTCGTATGGCCTCCTCAGCC
This sequence comes from uncultured Clostridiaceae bacterium, assembly GCA_964574195.1. Lineage (GTDB taxonomy): Bacteria > Bacillota > Clostridia > Lutisporales > Lutisporaceae > BRH-c25. The sequence goes on from CAZNMO010000118.1 coordinate 10,293, forward strand.
CGCGCCCTTTCTTCCTTCAGATGCTGCAGATATTTATTTGTCCCCGCATTTGCTCGTTCAATATCTCCTGCAGCAGCTGTCTTTACTATTTCAAAGACCTCCTGTCTGAGTCTGCTGCTGATGATTTCTGCTCTGAAAGCAGTACGCAACAATCGGAGCTGTTCAACATGACTGTCATTAAAAATGCGATATCCGCTTTTAGTCCTTGGTATCACAGGTAGCAGCTGCATTTCCTCATAAAATCTTATAGTATTCGGATGTACTCCTATCAGCTTTGCTATCTGTGCTGTTCTGTAAAACATATGGGGGCACCTCCTTGTATATCCGCTTTTATTATAACACCACCATACAGGAAAATCCCTAATGAGTTGCAGCATAGCATTGACTTTCTGCAATCTGACGAACTTTGTTCCACAGGCCATATATTTTCCATCTTAAAATTCAATATACTTGTTGACAGTATATATTCTCTGTTGTATTATTGTATTAAGCGCTTAATACAATAATACAACAGATATTCAGAAAGGAGTGATCGTGTGTCTTGGGATTTGAAATCGGATAGGCCGATTTACTCACAGCTAATTGAGCAGATTGAGATAAAAATATGCTCTGGAATATTTTCACCCGGCTCCAAGCTTCCTTCTGTCAGGGAGCTTGCACAGGAAGCCGCAGTAAACCCGAATACCATGCAAAGAGCCCTCTCCAAGCTGGAGGAGGACGGACTGCTCTATACCAACCGCACAAGCGGTAGATTTATAACGGAGGATTCCAATATGATTCAACAGGCAAAACAAAAACTGGCCTCGGAACAAATATCAGAGTTCCTTGATAAAATGAAAAGTCTGGGTTTTGGAAAAGCAGAGACCCTTTCCATTATAACAACTATGCTGGAGGAGGCAAAAAAATGAGTTCGATCCTTACCTGTAGTAACTTAAGCAAGAGCTTTGGCAACAAAAAAGCCCTAAATAATATCAGCCTCAACATTGAAAGAGGACGGATAGTTGGTTTGCTAGGACCCAACGGCAGCGGCAAGAGCACCTTCATAAAGCTCTGTAATGATCTTCTGTCACCAACAAGCGGTGAGCTTCAGATAGCAGGAAGCAAGCCCGGAGTTGAAACGAAAAAGATAGTCTCTTATCTACCGGAAAGAACTTATCTTAATGATTGGATGAAGGTATCCGAGATCATTCGGATGTTTCAAGATTTTTACCAGGATTTTGATCCGGAAAAAGCTTATGACATGTTGAAAAGATTGAACATCAGCCCTTCGGAAAGGTTAAAGACGTTATCCAAGGGGACAAAGGAAAAAATACAGCTGATACTGGTCATGAGCCGTGAGGCACAGTTATATCTGCTGGATGAACCTATCGGAGGCGTTGATCCTGCGGCCAGGGACTACATCCTGGATACAATACTTGGTAACTTTCAGGAAAGTGCGACCATCATTATTTCAACACATCTGATTTCCGATATTGAAAAGATCCTTGATGATATAATCTTTTTAAAGGATGGCGAGATAGTGCTCACAAAAACGGTGGACGAAATCCGTGATGAAAATGGAAAATCAGTTGATGCTTTGTTCAGGGAGGTTTTTAAATGTTAGGCAAACTCATAAAATATGAATTGAAGGCTACATCCAGGT
>CAZNMO010000118.1:11944-13737 GCA_964574195.1 uncultured Clostridiaceae bacterium
CCCTTTACCTAACTCTTGTGATCGTCTCTTTATTGAATCTGGTATTCTTTAATGTCCCCGATACAGGCGAAGGATCGTTTTCTATCAGCAACCTGGCCATGGGCATCAGCATGCTGGTTTATGTGACCTTGATAGTTGGTATGATATTGATGACTCTTATCGTGCTTATACAGCGTTTCTATAAAAACCTTCTGGGTGATGAAGGCTATTTGATGTTTACGCTTCCCGTTCAATCATGGAGTCATATAATAAGCAAGTTGGCTGTTTCGATGTTTTGGATAATCATCAGCGGCATCATTGCCCTTTGCTCAATATTGATAATTTCCGCAAAGAACATTTCAGCTGCTGATATCTCTAAGGGATTATCAATGGTTATCAACCAATTCCAGCAATACTTCGGCGCATATAGCTTTCTTACAGGCTTCCAGATCGTACTGCTTGGTCTGTTGGCACTTGCTTCCACCATATTGACTGTTTATGCAGCCATTGCCCTGGGACATCTTTTTAACAAGCATAAGGTGTTGGCCTCCTTCGGGATGTATATTGCACTCAAAACCGTATCTCAAATCCTCATGACTTTGTTTTCAGCCGCCTTCTTCAGTGGGCGCAACTTCAGGCTGGCTTTTGGTAATATGCCCGATATTGCTCAGATCAACAGCTTCCTGATGGCCTCGATCATCTACTGTGGTTTGATCACCACCTGCTACTTTGTATTAACCAATTATATACTGAAGAAAAAATTAAATCTTGAATAGAAAAAGCTGGCTGGAGACGGTTATACCGCATCCGGCCAGCCTTTTTCACCATATTATATTTCTTTGCCGCATACTATTCAATGTCATCTTCTTTTTTGAGCAGTACCTCTATCTTTTGTTTTGCTTCCAACGGTAACGCATCTATCAGATGATTACGAGCTGCAACCTGCATTTCCTGATATTCTTGCCTCATTCTCCTGCTGGCCTCTTCGATCTCCAGTTTCAGCTCTCTGGCGGACAGGAGGGAGCAACCTGCCCCTCTTACGATTATCTGCTGCAAACCATCTGAAGTTGCAACTGCTATATTGTATTTTTTCTGATTGTCATGGGCAAATTTCTCGATATACTGGTCCGCAGTTTGTGCCTCTTTTGTAAATACCATATGAATATTATGATAGTCGATCAATTCCTCACGATGCCCCTGAATGCGATAGGCATCAAATACAACAATGATCTGACATTGTCGTATCCCCTGGTAATTACTCAGTGAATCAAGCAGCTTCATTCTGGCAGCATCTATGTTTTCATCAGCAAGCTCCTGCAGCTCCGGCCATGCAAATATAATATTATAGCCATCCACAAGCAGATACTCTTCTTTGGCTTCCTCCTGCCTGCTGACATAGGCATCACGTTCATAATAGCTCTCCCGGGCTGTTTTGCGCTTTTTCCAGGCAGACTTTTTTCCCTGATTCACATAATACGTCTTGTTTATGATCTGATCTACCTCTTCAAGACTGATCCATCGCTCTTCTCCCAGTGACACTCTACCTACTGCCGTTTCTCCGGAAAAGTCTACCTTTTTCTGAAAGTAGCTTTCAACATGCATATGTTTTTTCACATCATACCAAGGCACCGAGAATCCTGTCCCATGCGTGCAGAAGACCGAGCCTGTAGGATTTGCCATATCCATTTCAGAGTCATACCCCATGTTTCCTATGACCTCCTCCGAATTATGGCAGGGTGCATAGCCCTTAAGACTACAAAACAATCTGCCAAGACCTTTTGTATATGCAGTTACCTCCTTCTGATAATTCCGCA
>CAZNMO010000118.1:13747-14544 GCA_964574195.1 uncultured Clostridiaceae bacterium
ATGGTAATGACAGGGGCGCTCCCCACAAGGACTGCTGTTTCACCGTTGGTCTGCAATAGCTTGCTTGTGCCGTTCATTTTATCAATGTCGGTCATAGCTCTTCCAACCATTTTCTCAGGCAGCTCCAGTTGAAAGAAATAGTAAGGCTCCAGCAATATGGATTCTGCCTCCTTCAAGCCCTGGCGCACCGCGCGATAAGTAGCCTCCCTAAAGTCACCGCCTTCGGTATGCTTATTATGTGCTTTACCTGAGACTAGAGTAATTTTCACATCTGTAAGTACTGACCCAGTCAGGACACCTTTATGCACTTTCTCCTGCAAATGAGTCAGGATCAACCTTTGCCAGCTTTTGCCCAGAACATCCTCACTGCATTCCGTACCAAACTGCAGATCACTTCCCGGATCGCCGGGCTCCAATAAAAGATGGACCTCCGCATAATGCCTTAAGGGTTCAAAGTGCCCAACTCCAAGAACGGCATTGGCGATGGTCTCCTTATAGACGATCCGGCCCTCATCAAAAGACACCTGTGTGTCAAAACGGCTTTGTATGAGGCTCTGCAGGATCTCAAGCTGTACTTCTCCCATGATCCGTACCTGTATTTCCTGCAGCCGCTCATCCCATACGATATCAAGCTCAGGTTCCTCCTCTTCCAGGAGTCTCAGCTTTGGAAGCATGACCCTTGGGTCACAGCCTTCCGGCAGTATCATGCGATAGGAAAGTACAGGCTCCAACACCGGAGCATCCGAGGCTGTCTCTATGCCAAAGCCTTCTCCGGGTCTGGTCCGGCTGAGTCCGGT
>CAZNMO010000119.1:0-14482 GCA_964574195.1 uncultured Clostridiaceae bacterium
CTCAATATTTCCGTCGATAATATGTACGATCCTGTCCGCATACCCGGCTATTTCCAGGTCGTGGGTAACTATTATAAGTGTCTGGTTATACTCCTTTGCCATCCCGGTTATAAGGCCCATTATCTCATAAGTCGTCTTTGAATCCAGATTACCTGTCGGCTCATCTGCAAAGATGATTTCAGGATTGGAGATAAAAGCCCTGGCTATACTGACTCTTTGCTGCTGTCCTCCACTCATTTGCGAGGGCTTGTGGTTCATACGTTTCTCCAACCCTACAGCCTTTAGCATGTCTCTGGCTTTCTTTTCCCTGACCCCTTTTGGCATTCCTTTGAAGATAAGTGGCAACGTAACATTCTCCAGCGCCGTATAATGCTCAAGCAGATTATAGGACTGAAATACAAAGCCTATGTATTTCTGCCTCAATTTCGCCAACTGGTTCTCGTTGAGCTTCTCCAGGTTATGGTTCTTGATCCTTATCTCACCTTTTGTGGGCTTCTCCAAGCCTGCCATCAGGTTCAGCAGGGTTGACTTTCCAGAGCCCGAGGTGCCCAGCAGGCAGCATATCTCGCCCTTATCCAGCTCAAAGCTGATATTGTCGAGCGCCACTACCTTTTCCTCGCCCATGCGATATACCTTTCTTACATTGGTAACCTTAATAATCTTCTCCATCCAACCCACTCTTCCAAATAGAATCATATGCTTGTCCCAAGTAAACCTTCAGCATAAACCTGCGATAAAGTATATATATGTACCATATTATACTTTAGACGTGTTTCTATAGCTTTTGTTTCCATTTTAACGATCCTTTTTTCGATATATATATAATAACATATATTGTAATCTGAAAAAATGAAGCTTTTATTAAAAAACAAAAAGGAATTCCGGAATGATTTTATCATCCCGGAATTCCTTGTTTATCGGGTCAGTTCACTTTTCCCATCTCAAATTCCTTATGAAGCGCGTTTACCGCCGCATTTGTAAAGGCACTGTCTATAAGACAGGAAATCGTTGTATGTGAGTCAGAGGTCTGCAGCACCTCAATATTCTGTCTGGATAAAGCGCTGATAGCTTTTGCCATTACCCCCGGCACACCTCTCATCTTGTTTCCTATTATAGTCACCTTGCAGCAGTCTGTTTTCAGCTCATATTTAAATCCATACTTCTTCAAGATCTTTTCCAGCTTCTCAAGATTGGAATCGTCTATGATGAATAACTTGAAGTCCGGATTTATATTAATCATGTCTATGCTTATTCCCATTGAGGCTATCGTGTTGAAAAGCAGATCATCATTCTCATTCTCTCCAGCAGAACCGTCAAATAGTATCCTTACTCTGACACGACCTCCCACATGGGCTATTGCTGTCAATAGCTTGTCATGCTTATCATGCCTATAGCTTCTGTTTTTATCACAATTTGTGACCAGAGTACCGGCAGATTCGCTCATGGTATTCTTTATAAGCAGCGGAATGTTGCTTCTCATTGCAACCTCCACAGCTCTCGGATGTATTACCTTTGATCCATATTCAGCCATCTGGAATACTTCATTGTAATATATGGTATTCATGACCAGGGCATCGGGTACTATCCTTGGATCAGCAGTCATTATTCCTTCTACATCAGTGTATATCTCAACTGCTTCTGCGTTAAGCGCCTCTCCGATGATAGAACCGGTAACATCGCTTCCGCCCCTGCCCAGTGTCGTTATATCTCCATTTTCTGTCCGTCCCTGGAATCCGGCTATTACCGGGATAACATTATTTTCTACACATTCATATATCTGCTTCGGCTCTACCCGGATGACCTCTGCGTCACCATAGCACTCATCGGTTATTATTCCAGCCTGCCCCCCTGTAAGCACTCTGCATTCATAACCCCTTTTTTTGATTGTATTGGCCAGCACGACACAGGATATTATCTCACCGCAGGACATGAGCATATCCATTTCCCGCTGACTTCCCTTTATACCAACTGAGTTGGCAAGATTTATCAAGGTGTCCGTAGCATATGGGTCACCGCTTCTTCCTATTGCAGAAGCGACTACGATCGGGAAATAGCCGTTATTCAAAGCATTTTCCACCTTATTCACTACAAGTTCCCTTCTGTCCTGAAAAGCAACAGAAGTTCCCCCGAATTTTTGTACAAGTAATTTCAATGTTGTTCAACTCCCTATCCAAAGCTTCCTAATTAATAGACTATATTATCATGGGCTGATACTGCCCGCCTTCCATAGCCAGCTCCACTGTAGGAACCAGCAGCTCCATCTTTGCGACGAGGGAATTCCGTTTTGCTTCGGGGTTATCCTGTCCGAAGGGTATAAAGTAGATATTCTTCGAATTCAGAAGCACTGCCAGATTCTTTGCGCATAATCCCAGTGCGTCGTTGGTGGATATCCCTATAACTACCGGCTTTCCGTTCCTCATATGAGCCTTGGCCGCCATTAACACAGGAGTATCAGTTATTGCATTTGCCAGTTTTGATAGAGTATTGCCTGTAGGCAATGCAAGATATACAAAATGCTTTTACTCCTTCAGTCCGTTTACTATTCCGTCTATAGCTGCCTCCTGTTCCCCTGAAGCCAATTCCTTCAGCCTATTCAGCACTATAGACACCGAACCGGCAGAAATCATCAGCTGTGTGGAATCAGGTATCTCAGCACTATAAACTATTTTGTTCCTAGTATCCTCCAGATGCTTTATATCCTCAAGTAAAAGTCCATCTTCTTCCATGAGCCTTTTTATCCTGCTTGCCATCGGCTCTCTGTCCGGAACTGTATCAACCATATCAAGGCATGCATCATTTTCATCAACAAAGACTCTTACCGCCTTCTCCAGTACGATCCAACGGTCAATGAAAAAATTCAGGTGCTTGTTTTCCTTCTTCAGCATGACTTGCTTCTCAATGGAAAGGTAAGGATTGCTGCAACTGTACTCATACTTTGCCTCTACAAAGGCACTATAATAGTCGGGATTCTGGTTGAGCACAAGGTCTGCGAAGTAATCGCTGACTGATTTGTATGTCTTTGCTGTCCTTATATTGCATAATGAATTCAGATAAGGCTTTATCCTCCAGGGATTGTCCAGCCCTATCTTCTGCAGGAACCTCAGCAGTATATCAACTCTTCCCATGGTGTGGTCCTCCAGCAGCCTGCAGGTTGTTTTCTCCCTGATGAGTGCCGCCAGCTCGTAATGATTGTTGAATTGCTGTTCATTGTTTGCGATCCTGTGCTTAAAGGCTTTCTGCAGCCTTTCCAGAGCGATCTCACCGGAGAGCACCAGCCCGTTCAACTCATCAAGAATATTGAACTCTTCCTCTGACAGCCGTCCTATCTGAGGCTTGTAGGCAAGGTCATGCTCGACCTCTGCCCATGCATGCATAAGGGCAGAGGCTATCTGTATCTCCACTTGTGCGTGGGCGAACCTCTTGTTATTGGCTTCCAGCTTTTCTTCCTTTATCTTCACCCTGTAATGTACTGCATCATAACCTGAGAAACGCCTTTTGAAGGGGTCATCCTGGTTGAGCTTCTGTTCTGAGTTGGGAAACTTCTTGATCTTACCTGTATTGAACTCGGATTCTATAAGCCTTCCTATTTCCTCCCTGTCTCCGGGAAAATATATAGCTATCCTTACTCCTGAAAGGTCGACTATATCTCTGTAAATTTGTTCTATGCTGTTATATTTTTTTACTGCATTTCTTTTAACTAGCTTATCCTTAAGGCTGTCAGGCTTTTTTGCACGATAGGTCACTATTGCCCTTATACCGCTGCGTTGTATGATCGATTCGCATATTACCGCCACCTGATGAGCCAATTCGTTGTAAAAATCGTATTCCTTGGCATACCTAAGCAGAAAGCTGTCAATTATGCTCATATGCTATCTCCTTTATCAATATTCCATCTCAAATGTCCTTCTAAATAAATTATATCAATTATGTAGTAGCTGTACAACATACGTAAAATGCTAATATTTAGTGAGCACTTTTTTCAATTTATGGAGCTTATTATTGGTGATGCCCTAATATAATTTAAAGACGGAAATCATACAGTTCGTATTAGGGTGTGATAGTATGCAAGCAAAGCAGAAGGCAGCGCTATATATAAGGGTAAGCACCGAGGAGCAGGCCGAGGAAGGCCAGTCGGCTCCTGCACAGGCTGAGACGCTCAGACAATACTGCAGTGCCTACGGGATCGAAGTATATGATTTATACCAGGATCTTGGCTTCTCGGGCAAAAGACTGTCAGACAGGCAGGGACTTGCCAGGCTGCTGGAGGATTGCAGGCTTGGCCGCTTTGACCTTGTGCTTGTCTGGAAGATCTCCAGGCTGTCAAGGAATCTCAAGGATCTGCTGTACCTTATTGATTGTTTTGAAGCAAATGACGTTCATTTTACAAGCTGCTCTGAAAGATTTGACACCTCCACACCGGTAGGAAGAATGACGCTTCAGCTTTTGGGATCTGTAGCAGAGTTTGAGAGGAACACCATAGTCGAAAATGTAAAGCTGGGATTGACCGAATTTGCTAGAAAAGGAGGCAAGTCAACAACTGTCCTTGGCTATGACAATATCGACAAAAGTCTTGTGATAAATGAAGCAGAAGCCGGAATAGTCAAGCTTATCTTCAAGCTGTATACCGAAGGTGAAATGAGCTGCGGTGCTATTGCCGATCATCTTAACAGTCTGTGCTGCAAGACCAAACGTGGCTACGCCTTCAGGGGCAGCAGCATAGCCTATATACTCCACAATCCTGTATATATAGGCATCAACCGGCATCGGATGAAAAAAGATGATTCCTACAGCATCCAGGGGCAACAACCGGCCATCATCGATACCATGCTGTGGAACAAGGCACAGGCAGTATCCGCCTCCAAGCAGAAGAAAAACTACAATATGCACAAGTCAGGCCCGGCTGAGTATCAGGTAAGCTGCGCCAAATGCCACAGAAGGTTGAAGATTTTTTATTGCGAAGCGAAGGGTAAAAAATATGTATATTATAGATGCAGCTGCTGTTCCAATTATGTAAATGCCGTCAAGCTGCAAGAGTCTGTTAATAGCGCAATAGCGGAGGCACTGGGGGACATGACCCGGCGGTGCAGCATATATGCACTCCTTGACAGCAAAAAGTATTTGGGAGTCAAAACCGGATGTGATGAAGCCTTCAAGCTGGACGCAGAGATAAAAAAATTGAAGAAGAGCAAAGAGCGTTACCTGAGCCTTTTCGAGGGGTATAAGCTTAATGACACACAGGCCTTTGTAGAAAGGATTAATGAAATAGAAAAGCGTTTGAAGGTCCTTGAGCAAAGAAAGTCTGAAATATCAAGCAGCGCGGCAACATCATATAAGACAGACAGTGAACTGACCGTCCTTGATAAGGATGATGCTAGAATGCTGTCTGCCATACTGGTCAAAAGTATTGAAGCATACAGGGATAATATAACAGTGGTTTTGTATTTATGAAGGATTCCCTGTACAGGGAGCTATTACTAAAATGTCTATCAGTGATTTTGGGCCTACCGGCTCGGCCTCCTGTATCGTCTTTATTGACTTGTGCCCTGTGATCTCCTCGAATTTCGCCACCCATTCTTCGGCTTTTCCGAACCTTGTATCCATAGTAGCAGCATTGGTAGAAAAAATGGGATATACCTCCGCCTTTTGCTGTACTAGCTTTTCTACCTCGGGAACACACTTTTCAAAGGTGCAGAAGGAACCCGTAATTGCAAATCCTATTTTTATACCTTCCAATTTCATGCTATGCTCTCCCTTCGATCTTAAAAATACTTTATAATTGTTTCATAGATATAAGCCGCTGCTGATTTGCATGCTACCTTACCGGGTATCCCCAGAGCATGTACCGCCTTGATCCCCTTTTCTGCGGCACTGGCAAAGTCTGTCCCTCCCGGAGCCGATGCTACATCCAGAATAAATGCTTCCCTGCTGACCAGTTCAAGCATGCTGGAATTCAAAAGCATTGACGGTACTGTGTTGACTATTACATTCATATTCCCCAGGCACGACTGAAGCTCAGACAAGGGTACAGCCTTCATGGCATTTGCTTTTATCCAGGCCAATTGATCGTCCTTCCTGGCTTCTACATATACCTCTGCTCCCAGGCTCTTCAAATATGCTGAAAGCAGCCTTCCTATCCTGCCATAACCCAATACCAGCACCTTGCTTCCGAACAAGGTGGTATCGGTACTGTTGATTATGATGGATAGTGCTCCTTCCACTGTTGGTATGGTGTTCAGTATCTGGTAACCCTCATCCTTGTAATAGTCGATATAGTCTACTCCATATCTTTCCGCAAGCTCTTTTCCATAGTTGTTCATTGCACCCAAAAGCAGCCTTTGGCCTTTTTTCAGCTTTCCGAACAACTCATCGATCCCGATATCTGTTTTTGCATATCTGGAGTTGATTTTTGTCCCATCCTTGGCAAAGGGTACAGGGCATATCACTACGTTGGAATCCTTTAGTGCTTCATCCAATGACAGGTGGTTCCTGACATTCTCTATCTCGACCAGATCCATCCCATAGCAAGAGACGTCATAACCATTCCTTTCCATTATTTTTGCCAGCTCCACCAGCCTGTCATCGCCGCCTATAATTAGGTATCCTGGGCTTTTCATGACAATTCCTCCATAATACGAAATTAGTATATAATATGACTTTACAGCCATTGTGGTGATAGTAAACATCAGTATAAGGGCATAAAAAAGAGCTGCTGTCAGCAAGCTATAAAGCTTTGTGGACGCAGCTCTTTTTTTATTTTAGTATATCGGCAAAATCTATTATTATCATGTCATTTCCGATTTTCTTTATTCGTTCCCATGGGATCTCTATGTATCTCCTGTCAATAAAGAAAGCCAATGAGCCTTTGTTTTCCGGAACTATCAAAGATTTTATCTTCCCTGTCTCACCATCTATGACCAGGTCGCAGTCCCCAAGGTAACCCAGCTTCTCACAGTCAGGCAGGGATACGATCTCCTTGCCGCCTAATTTGCTGAATCTCATGTTATCACCTCACCAATACATAATAAAATACCTTCAGTAGCGTATATTCTATTATATTAGTAAAGTAGACAAATATGCTTCGGCATATTGTAAAACATGCTCTATATTATACGCCTGTAGACCCGAAGCCTCCTGAGCCTCTTTCGGTTTCCTCCAGACGTTCTGCTTCCTCAAGCCTCGCCTTGATCACTGGCAGGAAAACCAGCTGCGCTATCCTGTCTCCCGGCTTTATGACATAATCGCCGCTGCCGTGATTTATCACAGGGCAGATGATTTCACCGGTAGAATCTGAATCTATTACCCCTACACAATTGGCAAGTGAAATGCCATACTTGCTGGAAAGTCCGCTTCTTGGGAAGATGAAGCCTCCTATTCCGCTGTGGGGTATCTGTATTGCTATTCCCGTATTTATCTTTGCGATTTCTCCGGGCTTAATTATTATTTCTCCGGGAATGCACGCAGAGAGATCCATCCCTGCGGAACCGGGGGTGGCGTATTGAGGCAGTTTTGCTTCGCATTCGCCTCTACTGCTTGTCCTTATGTATCTTACTACTATCTCTTCCACTGCAATACCTCCCGAAAGCTATGCTGCTCGTATTTCAGTTATTTGAACATACCCTTTATATCAGTACTTTTCTTCATGCTTCCGATTACTGCTGCACCCATACGGTCTATGTCAAACAGGTATTTTATTATATCATTTACACTGTCCATATCCACTTCATCGATTTTTTCCAGTATTTCTGCCGGTGCATATATCTTATCCAGCAGCAGCTCAGACTTGCCTATGGAGATCATCCTTCCGCTGGTGCTTTCCAAGCCAAGTATATAGCTGCCCTTAAGCTGTTCTTTTGAGTCGTAAAGCTCTTCCTCGGTGATCCCACTTTGTTTCATGCTCCTGATCTCTTCCATGATAAGCTCTGCTACGTTTTTCAGATTGTCCGGCTTCGAGCCTGCATATATTGAGAAAAGTCCGCAGTCTTCAAAGGAGGATGGATAAGAAAATACAGAATATGCAAGTCCCCTGTCCTCTCTGATCTTCTGGAAAAGCCTGGAGCTCATGGCTCCGCCAAATACGTTGTTCAGTATAAGCATTGGATAGAAGGCCTTATTCTTTATATCAAGGCCATTAAAGCCAAGACACAGGTGTGCCTGCTCGGTAACCTTGCTTTTCAGCGTATATTTGGACTCAAAGCTTGGTACCAGTATCTGGGGAGAGCTGTTGTCCCTGTGAAGGACATTTTCAAAATATCCCCTTATCTTTCCTACTACTTCGCTGTGCTTGAAATTGCCTACTACAGATATGACAATATTCTTTGGTATGTAGTTTTCATTGAAATATTCAACTATCTTATTCCTGTCTATATTCTCCAGGGACTCCTCTGTCCCAAGTATCGACATACCTAGAGGATTGCCCGACCATACAGCCTGGCTGAAAAGGTCATGCACCAGATCTTCCGGCGAGTCCTCATACATGTTGATCTCCTCAAGCACCACGCCTCTTTCCTTATCTATCTCGACGCTTGAAAAAGTGGAATTGAAGAACATATCGGACAGTACGTCGAGAGCTATATCAAAATGTGTATCCAGCACCTTTGCATAGAAGCAGGTACATTCCTTTGATGTAAAGGCGTTCAGTTGTCCGCCTATCTTGTCTATACTGTTGGCGATCTCCTTGGCGGACCTTTTTTCTGTACCCTTAAAAAGCATATGCTCTATAAAATGGGAGATCCCATTGTTTTCAATGCTTTCATATCTTGAGCCCACCTTGATCCATATACCTATGGAGACCGAATTAACATAGGGGATCTCTTCTGTAACAATCCTTATTCCGTTTGTCAAAAGTTCTTTCTGAAACATCCTTTACCTCCAAATGTGATCAGTTTTTCAAAACTGTACTACTCATTATATATAATGTATTATCCATTTTCAATCATTTTCTAATACATCACTTACCGTTGTGATTTTATAGCCGTGGCTTTCCAGATTGGCTATCATCTTGGGAAGAGCCTCAATAGTGACCTTGGTCGGATGCATCAAAACGATTGCACCATTATGATGTTTTTTTTCCAGCCGTTCCAATATCTTTTTGTAGTCCTTGGTATTCCAGTCAATAGTATCTATACTCCACATGATGACCTTATAACCAAGAGCCTCTGCACCATCAACGACAGTATCGTTGAAATCACCGTAAGGCGGCGCAAAGAGTACGGTCTTGCAGCCGGTTAACCCCTTGATGATCTCTTCAGTTTTTGTTATTTCCAGCTTGTTCCTGTCCGGTGTCAATTTACTGTGGTACAAATGCTTATAGCCGTGATTTCCAAGCTCATGCCCGTCGGTATATATACTTTTCAAAAGCTCGGCATTCTTTTCTGCCCACTGACCTCCGATAAAGAAGGTCACCTTAAGCTCTTCATCCTTGAAGAGCTTAAGCATCTGCGGCAGGTACTCCTCCCCCCATACCACATTGCAGGCGAAGGCCACCTTTTTGTCATTTTCTGCTCCCTTGTAGATCGGATCGAAGTAATTCATGGTATTTATACTGATCGTCTTCAATATGTACCCAAGTAACAACAGTGCAATGGCAATAACAAGGATCATTAGCAATTTTCTCTTGTTGATTATTATTAACCTGGATTTCAAGTCTATCCCCCCAAATATAAATGTGTTAGTAATTCATATTCAGGGAATAAGTCCAAAAACACCGGTTATTAAAATAAAAAAGACAGTCAAGCCAGCTTAACCGTCATATGAAACAAACAAGCATTATATGTATATTACCCCTTCATCTTGTATATCAGTATTCCCGCAACCATTACCACAAGGCCTATAAGCTTCGTTATATCAAACTTGATCACCGGGCTGCCGAACAGTCCGAAGGAATCTATGAATGTAGCGGCAATAAGCTGTGTGACCAATAATATCGCAATGCAGTAGGTGGCACCAAGGGCGGAGATCGCATTCATCACACTGAATATTATCATGACCCCCAATGCACCGCCAAGTAGATACAGTTTGTTCACTTGTCCAATGCCTGTAAAGCTTCCATTTCCATAAATGAACATAAGCAGCAGCGTAAGTGCAAAGCCGGTGCCATGGACAAAGGTATTGGTTTCCCAGAACCCCAGCTTTTCCCCCAGTCTTGTGTTGAACACACCCTGAAGGCTTATGAACAGCCCTGCAAGGATCGCAAAAGTAATACCCCTCATATATGTTATACTCCTTCTAAATGGTAGCTTTCCAATGCTTTGTCATCCATATCCATGCCCTCTGCCCCGAGGAACTCCATAAAATCTTCAAAGCATTTATCCAGAGCCGCTTTTAGACCCTTTCCGGCTCTTATGCCGGGCTCCCACCACCAGTTTTTTATTATCATTCTACTGTTTTCCTTATCCCACCCGGGTTCAAATCTAGCTATAAACCGGTCTCCATAAAGCACCGGAAGCACATAATAGCCGTAGGTCCTCTCTGAAGCGGGCTTATAAACCTCCCATCTATAATCAAAATCAAAAAGCTCTTTTATTAGCCTCCTGTCCCATAAGAGATTGTCCAAAGGTGCAAGTATTACAGCACGTTTTTTCTTCGATCCGCTGTCCTTTGACGCTTCAAGCAGTCCCTGATAACCATCCTGTATATACATTGGGTGTTCCAAGCCTTCCACCTTCACCTGAACGATTCTCTTATCAGCTTCAAGACTCCTGAAGGCTTCATTCCTTCTGGCGCTTTTCAGCCCGTCTATTCCTAACCAGGCATCCCCCGCCCGATTCCATAGCATTCCGATACTTCCTATACGCCTTGCAACATACCATGCAAAATACTCTTCCTCTGAAGGATTGGGGTCCTTTGCTGAAAGCAGCTCTTGGGGTATATGCCTACAAGCAAAGTCATAGATCCTTCGTGTATATGCCTTGTGATGGATGATAAGCTCTCCCCAATAGTACATGCTCTCCATGGCAGCCCTTGATATACTTGTCGGCGCCCAGAACCAGTCCACTCTCCTGCCATAATCCAGGTCTGAAGAGGATAACGGACCCCTTAGCTCTATTTCCCTGCGCAGCTCCGGCAATATATCATTGATAGGCTTTTCTGGCCTTCCAAGGCTTTGCCGCGCAGCTTCCCTGAATCTGTTGAAATAAGGCCAGTCTTCGGTACAATATATCGACATGTTCTTGTCCCAGCCGTCAATGAGCTTTCTCTCCCTGTACAGAAGCCTGTCCAGCAGCTCCGGCTTGAAGCCCCTGATCCTGGCTTGCAATACCAGCTCATGGTTATGCCCAACAATATTCAGCGGATCAAACTGTATACAGCCTACTCTGCTTATATAATCAAGTATCCCCTGCTTGCCAGCGAACAAACGTTTGCCACTCAAGCCCTGATAATCAAGAAGAAACAAGCGTGCCTGCTGCTTTGTGACCTTAATTTCCTTCATAGCCTTCATTACCTCTTTTGCTTTTATAGGTAATATTATGCGGAACATTTGTTCGTTTGTCAACGAAAAACAGCAGCTCAGTCATATTTGTAGCAGCTTAATGCAAGTAACAGTAGAGCGGGTATATAGAATACCCAGATAAAGCTGTTGGCCAACAGCCATGGCAGCCCCGGATCCAATGCAGCGTCAAGGCCTACCAGTATATCGCAGCAATAAAAGCAAAACACTCCTGCACATACCATTGCAGCGTTCTTTTCGGGAAGGAGTTGGAGTATGAAGCATGCAACAGCCGAAAGCAAAGAAAGGTTCAATATGCTCCAATATACATACACAGCCACTGCCACAGCATTGAAACCTGTTGACCCTGCTGCATATGCAAGAGCACTCACATAGGCAAGAGCTATAATGACCGATGCTATAAGCAGGCTTTTTCTCTGCAGTACTGAGGCATGCTTATAGGCACGGCGGAAACCTTGGCTGTTTCTGATGATCAATAAAGCCTGGCAAACAAAAAACATCGCCAACCCAAAGCTTCTCAGCCTTAAGGCAAAAGCAGCCTCACCAAGGCAGGCGAATACAAATGCATAACCTAGGCCATCCTGCCCTGCCAGCCATGCAATGGAAGCAGCCAGCATTACAGCTGTTCTTTTCAGGATGCCGCTGGGAAAAATATCATATGTGAGATCAAGGCTACCAAACCTGGAAAAATCCAATATTGCAAACCAAATATAAAAGACCGATATTATAGCAGCAGCTATAAAAACATAAAGCTTCTTTCCCTTATTCATAGCAAAACCTGCCTGAATCGTTTATATAACCTTTATTCCCATGTCTTCCATACGTCAGGGGCATAGCCCACGGTTGCTTGCTTGCCGTTTCTTACTATCGGAGTGACGTATAGCTTTGGGTTTTCCAGAAGTATTTCCTTCTTTATGGTGCTGCTGTTTATCTTCCCCAGATTAAGTCTTTCATAGTCCTTTGAGCCCTTATTTATAAGATTAAGGAGCCCTACAGCAGCCTCCACACTTTCCAATTCCCTTTTGGCAAGCCCCTTTTGGGTAAGGTCGATATACTGGAATTTAATATTTCTCTCCTTGAAATAGCGCTGTGCTTTCTTGGTATCAAAGCACTTGTCTATTCCGAATATCTGTATGTTCATCCCTGAGTCTCCTTTGTTACAGGTCCATTATCATCTCGTATTGATCAACATAATGCTCAAAGCCTAGTTCACATAAGTAGTCTTTCGTAACCTTAGAACTGTCATCAACATTCAATACTGCTACCCTGTCAGCTTCAGTACTGTTCACAAGCACCGACATTATACTTCCACCAATGCCCTTATGCCTGTGGTTCCTGTCTACGGCTATCTGCGGAATATCCCCTGTTTTCCTCTCGATGATCCCATAGCCTGCAACTGTACTACCCAGACTGACAGTGTAGAAGTCGAATTCTTCTGAAGTGGCACAAACCGACTCAACAGAATTCTGCCAGGAGGGTTCAAAATCCCAGAATTTCTTCATTTCCGTCCATTGCGCCTCTGTAAAGGCAGCTGCCTTCTCCACTTTGTAAACATTCTGCGGCTTGTATTGGTTTTTCTGAAGCTTATAACAGGAAAAGGTCCTTGAGATCTCAAAGCCTTTCTTGCTGTACAATTCATAGGCTGCAGTATTCTGTTGAATAACCTCCAGAAGGTACTGTTCAATGTTTTCTGTCCTCAGCTGCTCCAGTACATTATTGAAAAGCTTGGTAGTCAGTCCCTTTTTCCGGTACTCAGGTATCACCCCTGTTCCCAGATCATATACCGTCCGTTTATCAGCCCACATCCTGCAGCCGTTTAAAATGAAGCCTACGAGCATGCCGTCCTTGAATGCTCCCATGGATTTTGACGCCACATAGCCTCTTCTTTGGAGCATATTCTGCAGCTTCCAAAGAGGAAGATCCATTTTTACTTGATAATCTGAAAAGGCATCAACAAAAGCCCGATGTATATCCTCAGTATTCACACCTTCCAAGGTCCTGTACTCAAACATAACAAAAACCCCCTTTTATTGCTACTACACACACTACAAGGTGCTAAGCATATGAAATTCATATATTACTGCTTAACCTTGTTTCTTATATATATATGCTTTATTCTTGAATTACTAGACTCTCTTTCCTCTATCTGAAAGCGCTTTAAGCTTTTAACCAGTGGCGTGAGCTTGGAAAAGCCGTAATTCCTGGCGTCAAAATCAGGCTGTTTCTTTGATATGAGATTTCCAACATCGGCCAGAAAAGCCCAGCCGTTATCATCGGCAACATCATTAACGGAGGAAGCGATAAGATTGATTATATCGTCTCCTATATCCACCGCACTGCCTTTTGCCTCATGCTCAACTATATCTTCCTTATGCTGCTCGCTTGCAAAGGTCTCGTTATTCTTTACAGGTGCATTGATAATTTCAATATAGATGAACTTGTCGCAAGCAACTATAAAAGCATTTGGGGTCTTTCTCTCTCCAATGCCAAAGACCTTCATGCCCGCTTCCCTCAGCCTGGTTGCAAGCCGGGTGAAATCACTGTCGCTTGATACAATACAAAACCCGTCTACCTTTTCCGAGTACAAAATATCCATGGCATCAATGATAAGAGCCGAATCGGAGGAATTTTTTCCCGAGGTATAGCTATATTGCTGTATTGGAGTAATTGCGTTTTCCAGCAGGGAACTTTTCCAGCCGGATAGTGCCGAATTGGTCCAATCCCCGTATATCCTCTTTAGAGTAGGTGTTCCATATTTTGCGACCTCCTCAAGTATTCCCCTTATACTCTTGTATGGAACATTTTCTGCGTCGATAAGTACCGCAAGTCGTAAATCTTCATTGCTTGGCATATGCTCTCTCCTTTCTTTGGTATCATGAATTACTCAATTGCTCCAGGTGGGAAGTGTCTGCCTCAACCAGCAGCCTGGCTTCACCATTGGATACTTCCATTACGGTCAGGCAGGTATCATACATATAAGGTTCCCCCCAGAAATATTCCAGAGGTATGTTCTTTACAATGGCCAATATGGCCTTA
>CAZNMO010000120.1:0-10212 GCA_964574195.1 uncultured Clostridiaceae bacterium
CTCCATAATTAATTCACTCCAACTGCTCAATATTCAGTGTCCGATCACTATTTGGCAAATGGTAAATGTCTTCTCAATTGGCAAGTTCCAGTAATGTTCATAACAATGTTATTTACTTCAACTTACATTTCTATTTATATTCGGATATAAGTAGATTATGTCTTGCCTCCCTATTTTTCCAATTAAATGGTGCCAGGCACGATACATAGACAGTTATTTGAATAGCTTTATTCAACAACTGCTTAACTGTCGTGCCTGGCACCATAATTTGTGTTCGAGCAACAAACCTATAGATTTAAGTGAAAACTGAACTCACATATCCGCTACGTTGTTTTTTCACAACTGAATCTGTACCCGATTCGGGGTACAGTAGAAATAAACTGTGGAGCAGACGGGTCTTCTTCCAGCTTCTTGCGTAAGTTACGTACATGTGAAAAGACAGTACGTAAATCGCCATAACTAGGTTTTTTCCAAATATACTGGTAAATTTCTTCAAACCGCAGCACTGTATTGTCGTTATTGATAAAATAGATAAGAAGTTCAAATTCCGTAGGTGAAAGATAAATCTCTTCTTCATTTTTAATAAGTATATGTTCTCTAGTCGAAAGAGTATAATCTCCTATCCTAATATCATCGGCAATACGAGAGCTTCCCAGCTGCATCCTTCGAAGTACCGCTTCTATGTGAGCTTGTAAAATTGGATACCGGAACGGTTTCGTCAGATAATCATCACCGCCCATACGCATAGCACGCACAATTGTTTCTTCATCATCCAGGCAGCTGATAAAGATTATGGGGCAGTATAAACTTTTCCTCAGCTGAATACAAAGATCAATCCCATCCATTCCCGGCAGCATTATATCCAACAGTATTAATTGAAAGGTGTTTTTTTTAACAGCCTCCAAAGCCTCTGAAGCATTGTGCGCCACGGTCGCATAATAATCTCCGGTTTTACCCAAATAGTGCATCAGTATATCACAGTTTTCCAAGTCATCTTCCACTAGAAGGATCTTGTAATCCATAGATTTTCACCCTTTTATTTACTACTTTTTGCTGCAGCCTCACCTGCAATTTTCCCGGAATTGAAGCAATATCCCTGTGCTACACCGCCAAAATTCGTATAGCCCTTTTTATTAGTGAACAGAACGCCCATTGAATCAGTTCCAACTGCATATAAGCCTTCTATTACTTCACCCTTGGCATTTAATACCTGCATATCTTTATTTACGTCAAGTCCACCGCATGTACTATATATATATGGGGCTCCAGTAACAGCAACATAATAATCACTTTTGGGATTAATTACTCCAAGACGTTGGAATCTGTCTGCTGCTTTTCCCATAGCATCTTTTCCTGTTTTTACACCTTCATTGTAGCTGGCAATAGACGCAAGCAGTGTATTGCCTGCCATATTACCATTGGCCTTTCCAATTGATTCAGCCAGTCTTTTTATACTATCTGCTTTATAGATAAACCCCGCTTTAATGCCGGCATCCAATACTGCATCGATATTTTTCATTGGTGTGTTAGCTTTAATTCCGCCTCTGTTAAGATAACGACCAGTTGAATCAAATGCAAAACCTTTTTCACGTAAAATGTCTATCTGTTCTTTTGAGTATATTGAGTAGAACCTGGCACCACCAACATAAGCCCCTGTTCCTATGTTCATTTCGTTGACAAAACGGTTTCCTTTTTTATCTACAGCCAGAATCTCACTAGTATTGACCAATCCATAGGGAATGTCATTGTCAAACATCGAACTAAACTGTGAAATAATAACCGGGGGTGCTGAGAAGTGAGACATAGGGGGCATATCAATATTTTTTGTTGCAGCTCCTATAGTGGTTGCCATACGAATACCGGCACCGTCATTTTGTGCTGATCCATAGAGCTTCCACGATTCCCCCAAATATTTCTTCATCATTTCATCGCTTCCGCCGAATCCGCCTGTTGCCAGTATGACAGATTTTGCGTTAACAACTACTTCTGTTCCGTCTTTCTTAACAGCCTTTACACCAGCAAGCTTCCCTGCTTTAACTATCAATTCGGTAGCTTCTGTTTCCAGTAAATACTTACCACCTAATTTATAGGCATACTTATCCAGCATATTCTGAAAATAGCCTTCTGTTAAATCTTTATTTCCTGCATATGGAGTAAAAAGAGCCCATTTGTTTCCGAGAAAGCCCTTGGGATTGTCAAATCTGAATCCATAGCCGGACAGCCAGTCCAGAGTTGATCCTGAACCGGATATGGTTTCTAAAATAATGTCTTCCTTTGCATCCTGGATTCCATTAACTCTTGTGTAGCTAGTCCATTCTTTGAAGAGAGCATCAGCATCTACCAGTTTATCTCCGGCTTTCTTTGTTATTGTGTTACCAGTTGCCGGATCAGCCCAACCGATTATTTCACTTTTTACCTTACTAGGCGGGTTAACTGCCATGGGACCGCTTGTTATAGCACTTGTTCCACCAATTCTTCCAGCCTTCTCCAATACCATTACAGAGGCTCCATTTTCAGCCGCACTTACAGCCGCTGTCGCACCGGAACCACCAAAGCCAACTACAACAACGTCAACTGTAT
Organism: uncultured Clostridiaceae bacterium; assembly: GCA_964574195.1. Taxonomy (GTDB): domain Bacteria; phylum Bacillota; class Clostridia; order Lutisporales; family Lutisporaceae; genus BRH-c25. The sequence goes on from CAZNMO010000120.1 coordinate 2,581, forward strand.
ATTCTTCCTTTGCTGTAGACTTTGGTATCGCTTTATACAAAGCAGCTTCCTCTGCACCTGCCTTTATCAGGCAATCATGTACTGCCTGCAGAACAGCATTAGAAGTGGCAGTAGCACCTGTAACAGCATCCACAGCTAGAGATTGGTTTTGGATTATACGAGGAAGCATAATATCTTGCACTACCCTGGGCTTTCCACTTGTTTCATCATTTTTGCCGATGAAAATTGCAGAAATCCTATTGTTTTTAACTATTACTGTAACGTTAACAGGAGCGAGCAAGCTAAAGCCACGTGCGGATGCTTCATATGTACCATCTTTCATTAATAGTGCAGCCGACGTTTTCCGTCCTCCCGCCTGTGCTAAAGCGGCAGATAAAGCTGTTCTGATTGCTGTACTGGTTATTGTTGCACCAGATACCATATCAACTTTTTCACCTTTTTCCAAAATACCTTTGACCATTGACTTAACAGCAAGTCCGCCTACAGCAGGAGTTTCATTGTCTCCCACAATCTTTACGTCCTTGAGCTTATTGGAATCTACTGTAACTGAAACTGTTACTTCACCGCCAAACCCTTTACCGGAAGCAGTATAAGTACCGGGTGTGTATATTCCAACATTGGGAGCACCATAACCTACCAGCATGCTCATAGACATAACTATAATCAAGATCCAGGCCAACTGCAGTTTCATTTTTTTCATATTAAAGCCTCCTTTATAATTCTCTTCCTGCCCCAAGGTTCCTCAATATGAATTATACATTATCTATTAAATGCTTCCGTTGAAATTGCGATGAAATTTGTTAATTTTTTATCTTACTTGATATTAGCTGAATTCCGCTCTACAAGATATATTAATGGCTAATTTATTGGCAGTATCATTGTAAATGTACTTCCTTTTCCCTGCTCACTTACCACTTCGATTCTGCCATCGTGTTCCTTTACGATAAAATTAGCTATTGATAATCCAAGTCCGGCCTGACCTCCTTCTCCCTTGCTGGCATAACGCGTAAACAGCTGAGCTTGTTTTTCTGTCGGTATTCCCGGACCAACATCCGTTACTGAAATACGAACCATGCCGAGTCCGTCACATATGCCTTGCAGAGTTATCAAACCGCCGGTTGGACTATATCGGATTGCGTTATCCAAAATATTGTCCAGAGCCTGACGAAGACGGAACGGATCTCCGCTTAAGATAATTTTTTCAGGTCTACATAAGCATGCAACCTGTATCCCTTTATCAACGCCCTTAGCTTTTGCGTCCTGCTCTGCGCCGTCCAAGAAAGATGCCACATCAAACTCTGTAAAATGAAATTGGATCTTTCCTTCTTCCAATCTTGTGATAAGAAACATATCATCTACCATACTGCTTACGTACCTGATCTTTTTATCAATCAGATTTATATATTTTTCTTGATCCGCCGTCAGGCTTTCTCCCTTATCCTGAAGAAGGTCTACATATCCTCCCAGTGCAAACAGCGGACTTTTGAGGTTGTGCACCATATCTGTCATAAATTGTTGTCTTTTTTGCTGAACAGCAATCAGACGTTCCTGTGATTCCGTCAGCTTTTTAGTCTGATTGTAAACCTGCCGTTCCAAACTCCCTGATAAAATATCAGCTTCACTAAATTTGCGGGCAAATTTCTGACAGGTTGCAATGGCGAAGGCAACCAAATAAAAGAATCTGAAATATTGAGCTGGAAGGATTTGCACATCCACCACACCTTGCGGAATCAAACCAATATTTAGCAAGGTATAGAATATTTCACTCCCCATAGCAGTTCCGCAGCCCAATAGAAGAATTGCTGCTTCTGATTTATTACTTAGGATTCCCTTGGATAAAATCCATAATTGTAATGCTGTATAGGTTATATAAGCATATCTGAGGATTAACCCGGAATATGCAGGATAGATAAAACATCCTAGCACCGAAATTGAAATTGTAAAATATACTACTCTATCCATAATCTTGGAAGCAGTATCCGGAACAAGCTGCTTACAAATAAAATAGTTTATAAAGGTAAATTGTCCAAAAAATATAACCGACCCCCAACGAAATGGTATCATCTGATATCTTGGTGTAAGCAGGAAGCGTATTAATTCCAGTAATGCACTTAACGCCAGTAAAGGTAAGTAGCTTTCACTCAGTTTATGAACATAAAGTGTCAGGCATAAAAGTATCAGCATTATGGAAAGGCCAATTGCTACTGCATCTAATTGAATCCACCGGTTCTGGATCATGCTCAAAGCCTCTTTACTTCCCACTAGGATTCCCTGATAGACATCATAGAGAGAATTGCTGGAAACCTGAAGAACAAATGTATATTTACCATCTCCTGGATAAGAATTCAACTCAAAATTATCACTTGCAGTTATTGCACTATCGTTTTCACCAAGAACCTCCTTCCCGTTGATCCACAAACGGCTTGTATGTGGTCTTGGTAATAGAAAATAAAGATTTGCCTCATTCTTTACGTCCATAGAAAATGCATATGTATATCCCCGCATCTTGCGTATGTACCGAATATCCCTAACATATTCTCCTTTTAGACCTGAAAGTTCTTCCGGTGTATAAAAGCCTTTATAGCGAAGCCACTGACCGGTCAGCATATAAGGTATTGATGAGTCTTCAAGCTTTGTTGCATCAACGTGCCCTTCTTTTGCAATAATTACCGGAGAGGTTTTATTCAAATATATCAGGTAACTATAGATACAAATAGGAATACATAGAAGTAAAATCAAAATATGATATCTTGTCCAATATTGCTGCTTTCTAACTTTCATATTTCTCCCTCGTTACACTGTAGTGATAACTTTTTTACGATCATACAATGTTTGCAGCTCACGCTGTTCATCTTTTGATTATGAGATAATAATTTATTAATGTGAAAATTGCTAAGCTTAGCAGATTATAAACGCTAAAATTGACAATATATTTTCCGCTGCTCTCAGGATTCTCTTTTATAAAAAGCTTGTATGATATTACACTGGCCAGGGAGGCGATGATTGTACCCATCCCCCCTGTATTCACCCCCAGGAGCAGCTCCTCCCAATAAGGGGTAAACTGTGACAGTAACACTGCGCAGGGAACATTACTGATAACCTGGCTTAGGACAATGGAGCTGAAATATGTAAATTCAGCTCTGTCAAGGCTCGCTTTCATGAAGTCGGCAATGAAAGGTATGCTTGATATATTGCCTATAAAAACGAAAAAGCATACGAAAGTAGCCAATAGAAGATAATCCACTTTTCTGATCAGTTCCTTGTTGATGCTTAAGGTCACTGCAATTGTCATCAAAAGAACCAGTTGGTAGTTTACTACCTTAAACACAGAGAGTATTATGATAGCGAATAACGTTGTCCAAATTGCTTCTTTCTTTCCATCCTTTACCTCTATAGGAGCTAAGGCAATACCAAATTCAGATCGCGGGTTATTAAAGTTCAAAAGAAACAGCCATACCAAGCCTAAGACTGTAAACATGGAAACCGGGACAAAAAACTGTGCAGCCGTAAGCTTATAATAAGAAAATATGTAAAGATTCTGAGGATTGCCTACCGGTGTCAAGCTGCTTCCGATATTCGCCGCTAAAGTTTGTAATATAACAGTCAACAGCGCATTCATCCCGGATTTTCTGCTTATGATGAGAGTCAGCGGCACAAGAGTCAGCAATGCTATGTCGTTAGTGATGATCATCGATGCGAAGAAGCTTAATGATATCATTACCAGCGATACTCTACGGCTGTTTGTGCATCTGTTTATTATGCCGACAGCAAACCTATCCAATAAGCGAAGCTCCTCAAAGGCTTTTACCACTACCATCAGATTGAATAAGCAGGCTAAGACCTCAAAGTTTATATACTCGAGCCTCGGATAGGAAAAAACACAGCTCAGCGAAGCCAGTATAAAGGATAAAGAAAAAACCGGGTCCCTCTTTAAAAGTGTAATAACAAATTGAAAGCTTTTCTTATTTAATACAAGTATTTGTGTAGTCATTGTATAATCCTTACTGCATATGTGATGTAGATTATTATAACAAGATTTCAATGATAGGTTTTGCACACTTGCAAAACCTACCCGAGCGTTTCAACGAGGCGGAAGGTATGCTCGTTGCCTGTTGGATAACAACATTGGGTGCTCGCCACCTATAGTAGGGGGGGACATTTTTCGCCTCGTTATAATCAATCCAAAGCTAATATTACTACATATCAAATCAAAATAAAACACCATACAAAAATAAAACACCACATCCATATATGGAGCAGTGCCAATATGTAAATCGATATTATTTTCTGGTGGAGACGAGGGGAATCGAACCCCATATGGCATACAGCTTTGGTAGTGACGCACCCAGATCTTAGTTCTATTCTTTTCTCAATGTATAACTATTGAATTCTCCTTCAGGAGTTCCATTAAAATAGCTGGTCCCGTTTATGTCATATCTGACTGCGTATGTTATTCCACCGCCCCCGTCCCTGATTCCTTTTATTTGAACATCCCCTGAAGCAGGAACTATGAGTTCCTTCGGCTTATGTCTGATCATAAAAGCATCCGATACAGGAGCGCCGTTTACGAGCACTTGAACATAATCACCGTCCTCAGCAGCATAATCCCAAACCCAGATTTTCGTATCTTCTGCATCAGATCCATGTGTAATCACATAATCTTTTGCTTCCATGTTCTCATCTGCTGATGATAAAATAGTTCCAGCTGAAACGGTGGTAGATATTTTGTTCTTTAACGCATTTCTTGCAGCCTCAGATGTATCAACAGTGGATGTTCCTGTAAAGATAAGCGATATTATCGCAGCGGCAATGCAAATACCACCAAATATTTTAATCGGCCTTTCAAATCTTTTTCTTATAGCCTTTTCATCAGACTCATTTCGTACCTGATCCATATTATAATTTTGGGGATAAGCTGCACCAGCGTTTTCATCCTTCTGTGCAGGGGTTTTCATTGCCTTTTTTATGCTATTTTTCATGTTTTGTTGATCGCGCTTCATATACTCACCTCGCTTCAATACTCTTTACAGGCTTAATCTTGAAGTAAAAACACATTGCAAGCCTGCAAACTGCTATTTGTACAATCATTAAAGCAAAAAACAATGTATGACGTGCTTCATTTTTTATTTGATAACCATAATTCAATATGGTAAGCCCAATATTTAAAATGATCAGGTCTGCATAGAGAATCTTTATAAAGGAATATAACCATGGCAATGCTCTATACATCTTCCTTAAGGGTGGAATAAGCAGTGACAAGCCAATTATTAGCCCACATATACCGATCATTGAAGCTGCTGTATTTGGCCCGGCAAAGCCGGAACTTCTCATTGCCTCCACATCCGTTAAGAAACCTAATGGCATAAAGAGCAGCAGAAGTATAACAAATGACATAGGGAAAATGAAATAGATAGCTGCTGCAGTACTCCCCAGTAAATTCTTCAGTTTATTCATACTCTCACACCCTTTCTATGTCAGCATCTGTTATTGTAACCAGTTCCTCCTTCGTCAAGTCTGTATCGCTGCTAAGGCGCAAGGCTTGATTGTTAACAGCTTTTTCAAAGAGGTTGCGTACATATCGCCCATTTCCAAACTGAGGTTCAAGCCTTGCAATTGCAAGAATTTCTTGCAGCTTACACTTCGCCTGTGCTTCAAGCTCATATCCCTTATATTTGAAGAATAACTCAGATATTTGCATTAATTGTTCTACAGTATAGTCAGCGAATTCTATAATGTTGGGAAATCTCGATTTCAGCCCGGGATTGACAGAAAGGAAGTGTTCCATATCCTTACTGTATCCTGCTAGGATTACTACTATTCTATCTCTATAATCATCCATCAGCTTAACAAGGGTATCTATGGCTTCTCTGCCAAAATCATTTGCTCCCCCTTTAGACAGCGAATAGGCTTCATCAATAAACAATACTCCATCCATTGCTTCCATGACCTTTTCTCTTGTTTTCATTGCCGTTTGTCCCACATAACCGGCAACCAACCCGGCTCTGTCAGTCTCTATCAGCTTATTTGACTTAATGACGCCAATTCCATATAGAACCTGGGCAACCGTTCTTGCCACCATAGTCTTGCCCGTTCCGGGGTTGCCCATGAAAATCATATGCAGTGTCTGTGTGTGATCCGCTGCCAGACCAAGTTTTTTACGTGCCTTCTGCATTCTGAGTCTGGCACTTAAGCTGCGTATGTAATCCTTAACCTCATCAAGTCCTATGATCCTTGACAGCTCAGCCTCAAGGTCAAAGTCAGCTATTTGCCGGCTTTTAGCTTCCAGATCCTCATGGATAATTACATTCATTTCGGCAGATGTAACATCGGTCATTGCAACTCTTGCCGACTGCTTTCTAATTATCTCCTCAACATAGTTCCTCACCATGCGCCCATTACCGGAATGTGCATCAGATTGTTTATGCAGTAAGGCAATCTGTTCATTTAAAAGAGGCTTCACACCTTCCGCTAATACAAACCCTTTATCAGATACCATCTTTATACATATTTCAAACAGCTCCTCCGCTGAATAATTCGGGAAATCAATTCTTAATGGAAATCTGGATTCAAGTCCGGAATTTGACTTTAAGAAATCCGACATCTCTTTCTTATAGCCGGCAAGGATAACAATTATTTCACCTCTGTAATCCTCAATAAGCTTAACCAGAGTATCTATTGCTTCCTTTCCAAAGCTTCCGGCATCGCTTGACAAAGCATATGCTTCGTCAATAAAGAGAACTCCGCCCAATGCCGATCTGAATACCTCCTCGGTCTTCTTAGCTGTCTGACCTGCATATTCGGCAACTAACCCTCCGCGGTCTGCTTCTACTAAATGCCCGGACTTCAATAATCCCATTTCCCTGAACATACTCGCAACAACCCTTGCGATTGTTGTCTTGCCTGTCCCGGGGTTCCCACTGAAAATCATGTTCAAGGACTGTATCGTATCAACCGACATCCCGGCCTTTCTGCGTTTCTCCTGTGCTATCAATAATTTGTGTTGCGTTCTTACAAATTCCTTTACATTTTCGAGCCCAATAATTTGTGACAGAACTTCTTCCAAATCAAAATCGCCTATTTCCTCAAACTTAAAATCATCGTAAGTCAATAAATTCATGTCTGCCGTATTCTCAATAAGCACCCGTTTAGATTGGTTAAGTATGGCACTCTCAACCACATTTCTGACCAGACGGCCGTTTCCGCTATCATTCCTGCCTTTGATCTGCTTTTTATCAAACAACCTTATTAGTGCATCCTTACAGTCCTCCGCGATTTTATATCCCTTGACCTTAGCTGTAGCAAGCGAAATTCTGTACATTTCCTCTGATGTATAGTCTTCAAAATCTATAATATTGGGAAAACGTGACTTCAAGCCGGGATTGCTTTTCAAAAAATCAGCCATTTCATCCTTATATCCGGCTAAAATAACAACTAAATCATTTCTGTTGTCTTCTATTCCCTTGACTAATGCGTCTATAGCCTCAAGTCCGAATGCATCATGCTTATCTCTGGATAGTGAATACGCCTCATCAATAAATAACACCCCGCCTAATGCTGACTTAATTACTTCATTGGTCAGCTTCGCAGTATGTCCAACATATTGACCTACAAGATCCGTCCTAGTAACCTCTC
>CAZNMO010000120.1:10235-14315 GCA_964574195.1 uncultured Clostridiaceae bacterium
TACTTGGCGACAATTCGTGCAATTGTTGTTTTGCCTGTGCCGGGATTGCCTGTAAATATCATGTGCATTGAGATATCAGCAGCCTTATAGCCCGCATTTTCACGCAGCCTTTGTATTTTCAAGTTATCCTCAAGGCTCAAAACATACTGTTTTACAGGCTCAATTCCAATGATGTTTTCGAGTTCATTCTTAACATCCTCAATTCCTGAACTTCTCTTTTGGGGCATAATCTCAGACAATCGGATATTCTTATCAGCGATTTGTGCTGCAAATTCGCCATCAACAGCTGATAAGAACACGGATTGATTTGTCTTCATCATGTTTTTCAGTTTATATTCAGCCAATGGTTTATAAATATATGTATTTACATAATCCTCCATTCCGCTGACTCCGGCTGCACTTTTGTAGTTAGCTGCAAGCGTTTCAGTAACGGTGTAATCACAATTTATATACATAGAAAGATTTTCTCTGCATTTGCTCTTCAGGTTTTCCGTTAATTTATGTGCTATTTCAATCAATTCATCATGGCTAAAACCTTCTGTATGAATAATGTCCCCAATAGCATCCATAAACTTTGTTCCAAAAACGTTTAAAACATCTTTCTCTGATTTATCTGATAAGAAAATAAAATATTTGCCGTTTGAGCTTATCTCGCTGATGGAATTTTGCATCAGCATCCCAGTTGCCTCAACCAGATTATTATTTTGAAATATGTACCTTGATCCAAGAGTATACTTGCCGGTAAGTGTCAAGGTTGTGATCGCATCAATGACGCTGGAGTGACATTTGCTAAAATTATCAAACAATACAATATCAGATTGTCCATATAAGCATTTATATAAGTCCGACAAAAATAATCCAAATTCCGAAACTGTTGCATACAAAGATAAGTCTATTGTCAATACAGAGTTATTGGTCAGTAATTTTTTTTGTTTCATAAGCCTGGCAATAAGAGATGTACTGCTATGTTTCCCTGTGCCTTTACTGCCAAGCACAAAGATAACATTTTTAGGCTTAAATTTATCGTAGCCTGTTATAAAAGGCCGTTTAAAGGCTATGCACAGATTATCCAAATAATTTTTTTGCCCAATCAATAAACTACCAAGTTCTGCTCTAATACCGGTAAAAGCCCCAGAAATATTGTTGCTGTCAACATTTGAGGTATTCTTGTATTGATATGAGGCGGTATTTCCGTTTTGAGCTGTCGCAGGTCTTTTTGAAATATCTTTCTGTGATGCTTGGTTCGTCTGAACTGTGTTATTTGGTGCAGAAGCATAACCGCCGGCGAATATCTGCTCAGTATTCCGGATTTGGTTCTTATTTTTATTTCTATCAGGCCTTGCAATAAAGCCACCTTGTTTTACAGCTTCAATCACCTGCCACTCCGGAAAGAGAAATCTAAGTATGCTCTTTATATCAAAGTTCATTTATTTCACCGCCATCGTTGAACTAATATACTGTAATTCTTTCTACAGGCTTCAATCCAGCTGTTTTCAAATACTTCATGTTACATTGAAAATTTTGCAAAGCATCAGATGGATCGATTAGCTCAAAATTCAATCCATTGAGCCTATTTCTATCAAATACGACTGACAGAATGGTCACTTCTTCGTTAAAGCCTGTTGCCGTATCAAGCAAACTGTCCACTGCGTGAACAACCACCTTCTCCACCGGCAATAGCGCCATAATATCCCGTGCAATTCTAATGCTGCAGCTGCATATGTAATCCTGAACAAGCTCATAATACTGAGTTTTGGTCATAGCCTTTTTTGATAGCTTGCCTGTCTGTGTCAAAGACAAAGTATAGTTCGGAACGACTACATCCGACTTAACCCTAAATTCAACTTCTATAGCAGTGCTGTCGTTGGCACCAAACTCGAAATCACTGCCAAATTCAAGCAAGTCGTCTAAGGGATTCATTTCATCAATAACTTGAAAATAAGCGTCAATATCACACTGTAATATCCTACCGGATAATACATTTAGATTTCTCCATTCCTCATATTCTTGAGTGTCCTGCAGTTCAGCCTGGGCAATAGCTTCCTCAAGCTTTTTCCTCCTCTTCTCCCCCATTGATTTAAAGACTTTCTCAAAAAAGGTAGGGGAAAACCCTTCGTATTCCGAGATAGCTTTTGCTTTATTGGGGCCACCTTCGGGCGGATTGTAAGGTGGATTAAGAGAGTTGATGTGAGCCCAATCTACAAAATCATCACATTCTTTATGCACACCCTTGATGATTTCGATCAGGTTGTTATATTCTTCAACAGCAAGCTTATTTTTCTGTATTTCATCAAGCTTCTGCTGTTGTTTTTGAAGCTGAAGCTGCTGCCTAGCATTATAAGCCGTTGAAGAGTATTTGCGTTTGCTGCCTCCAGTAGATTTTGAATATGAAATTCCTGTTCCAGGTATACCTATTGTTGCTGTTCTTCTCCCGCTGGAATTTATGCTATATCTTAAGCCTTTTGTTCCGAAGCTTACTCCCAAGCCTTTTTTCCCTACATTAAGACGAACTCCTTTACCAATAGAAAAGCTTTTTCTCATGCGTAGACCCATGCTATCACCTCAACAATTTTTATATGTTCACTTTACAAATATCTGATCCATATTATATCCATTTACTATTCTCTATAAACTTTTCTATCTATACAGTCTGCTCAAAATGCGACGCTATTTACCTTCTTCATGACATCATCCATGCAGTATTATTGCAAAGCGAATCCTAATCCCAAGGTGCGGGAACCCAAGGTTGAACGAGCAGCTTTTTATGGTGCCGCTAGAACCACCGCCCACTTTGTCCTTTCTATCTCCAATCAGCCACCAAACGAGGAACTCAGTCAGCATCCTGAGTTCCTCGAAAATTATCTTCCACTCAATGTAAGTAACCCTTTTTATGAGTGGTGAATATACTAATATATGGTGCGACCACATATAATCCAGTATGTAATTGAGAGGGAATTGCAATGATCAAGCTTGCTTTGATAGGCTGTGGAAAATGGGGAAAGAATTATCTGAAAACAGTATCTGCAATAGAGGGCTGTGAATTGAAATGGGCCTGCGACCTAGACTATCAAAAGCTAAATCAGGCAGCTCCTGTTTACCATCAGACCAGGTTCACTGAAAACAAAGCAGATATATTGAATGACAGTGAAGTACAGGGGGTTATTATAGCCTCAACACCTGAAAGCCATTACAAGTTGGCGAAGGAAGCAATAAGCAAAGGCAAAGCTGTTCTCGTAGAAAAGCCTGTGACAATTAACAGGAAAGACAGTAGTGATCTGATTGAATTGGCTGAAGCTCAAAAAACTATACTGATGGCCGGCTACTCATTGATTTACCATCCTGCTGTCAAAAAGATAAAGGGGCTCTTGGAAGAAAAAGATATTATTGATGGACTATATTCCTTGAACATGTCCAGAACCAGTTCAGCCCCTCAGGCTCCCAACGTAGATGTTCTTCATGATCTGGCAGTTCATGATATCTATCTTTCCCGCTACTTGATAGGGTTCGACCCTGTCTGGGTAATTGCCCATGGGGAAGGTTATTCTGAAAGTCCCTATAACAATGTTATTAACATACTGATGGGCTTCCCGGATGGTAAAACAACTTCTATATTTGCAAGCTTTATTCATGCCGAAAAAACCAGGAAAATTACACTGGTAGCATCGAAAACAAAATTAGTATTTGATGATGCACAGACCACCGACAGAAAAATCCAACTCTTCGATAACGGGGAGCGGGAGCATTTCCTTGCAGTTGAAGAGAATGTGGAACCTCTAACACAAGAGTGTCTTCATTTTATCGAATGCATTATGGAAAACAAGGAACCCCTTAGCGGCAGAGAAAATATTAACTTAGTGGCAAAAATAACTGACTGCATATCCGACTCTCTCGCAAAAGGCGGAGAAAAAATCATCATCCACTGATGGAGACGGTAAGCATTATAATCAGGTAAGTGTGGTAGAAATTATGTTGGTTGTAAAGAGGTATTCAAAAGAACTTGAGAATGAATGGGAGGGATTTGTGGCTTCCTCAGTTAACGGCACTTTTATGCAGGAGAGAAAATTCCTGGGTTATCATCCT
>CAZNMO010000121.1:0-14242 GCA_964574195.1 uncultured Clostridiaceae bacterium
TTTCCAAGTTGTTTTTTATCTGATTAAGCTTATTTTCCATAAAATCCAATTCCGGCGATAATGTAATTTTATCACCGGATTCCTCAACAAGTTTATCCATTCCAGCACTGACTTCATCGAAATATTTAGTAAACCAAGAAACAGAAAAGATAACTAAAAATATTAGGATTACAACAAAAAGGATCATGTCCATATTGTTGCGAATTACAAGCTGATAGATTGTCAGTGCGTCCGAATTATTAAAATGAAAAGCACTGACTAATAATAGAACGATACGATCTCCGATCTGTCCACGCAGGATAAAGCGCAATAGATAAGCAGTCACAGTGGCGGCAACTGTAATCAACAGCATTAGAAAAAATACTTTCCTTTCCAATTTAGAATAATCATTTTTTCTTTTACTTTTCAATTTTATACCCAACTCCCCATACCGTTTTGATATACTTAGGACGCTCTGCGCTGTCGTGCATTTTTTCTCTCAAGTGTCGGATATGGACCATAACTGTATTATTGCTGTTAGTGAAATACTTATCTCCCCATACCTCCTGGAACAATTCTTCTGAGCTTACCACCCGACCGCGATTGGAGCAAAGGACCCAAAGAATTGAGAATTCTGTAGGCGTGAGAGACAGCTTTTTTTCATCCAGCGTACACTCATGGGTATCCATGTCCAATACAATGCCTGAAAAGGCAATCAGGTGCTCTTCTTGGTTTGGCTCCGCAGAGTTATATTTGGTAAATCTCCTGAGCTGTGCCTTGACCCGGGCAATAAGCTCCAAAGGACGGAACGGTTTGGTGATATAGTCATCAGCACCTAAAGTCAGCCCGGTGATCTTATCGATTTCTTCATCCTTGGCTGTCAGCATGATAACAGGGAAATTGTGCTCTTCCCTGATTTTACGGCAGAGAGTAAAGCCATCAATATCCGGTAGCATGACATCAAGCAGCGCCAGTTCCAATTGTTCCGACTCAACACATCGGAGCGCATCTTGGCCGTTGTAAAATTTGTATACTGTAAAACCTTCATTTTTTAAATAGACTTCAATAAGGTCCGCTATGGACTGCTCATCATCTACAACCAAAATATTGATACCCATAATTTCTACCCCTTCTTCCTGATCAAAAATTCATTATAATGTTCTGCAAAACCAGTATTCATATCATACTTCAATCTATTTCCCCTTCAGGCAGCTTATCCAGCATGTACTTCATCAGCACCGGGCATACATAGAAGTTGGTGATCAAGCCTGTTACGCTCATTGTTATGAATAGGAATGCAATAATTCCTACTGTCGTGAGCAGTAGCAGCGGCAATACAGCCAATACCGCGCAAAGGGCGAGTATCCCCAGATTTGGAAGGAATCTGATAATAGAAAATATAAAAGCGTTTTTATATATCTGTTTGACTGAAAGCTTGAATGTAATCAGCATAGGATAGATATACATATGCATCATAACATAGATGATGAAAAGCACTATGGCAAAAAAAGCTGCCGCATTCTGAAGCATATTTTTTTCGCTTATTCTCATATAAAAGCTGATATCAATTCCCATAATAAGTACCACGACCAGGTCAATAAGACATATGAGACTGCTTTGACCTGCATTTTTAACGGCCTGCTCTTTAAAATCCCACCATAAAAACGCATGCTCTTCATGGGAGAAATTCCTTAGTATGTAAGTAAAGCCTGCCTGTGCAGGGCCTACTGTCACAACCGGTATGCATACCAGAGCAGCACCGGCTGCAAAGTAAAACATCAATTCATAAATACCATTATCTGTCATAACTGTGCTTTTATTCAGCACCGGCAGAAAAAACTGTGCAATCAAGGGCATCATTATAACTGCAGGCAGATTGAATAAAAGAAACAGCAGATTCAGCTTGACAAGGTACCAGAACTTACGCAGGAGTATATCGATAAATACAACGATACGAGGCTTGGGTAGCACATTATCTGCCATGAGAGACCGATCCTTTCTTGCAGGTTGGGAGTGGTGCATAGGAATGATGCGGCACTCCCGTTTGCTTTTGTTACTACATTATACCGCAGGCTTACTTATTCTCCAAGATAGGTATTTACCCAGCCCTGCATCAGCTCTGCAGTTTCCTTTGCTGATTTATCCCCATTGTAGAACGCTTTTGCTTCATCCTGAATGATATTGTCTATGCTCGGATCTGAATTGGCATAGGTATTCAACGCTGAGATAAACTTGTTTATATAGTCTATGTCCGCTTGAGTCATGGCTGCCGGATTTAAAGAGATCTCCCCGGGCCCATTCAACTTCAGCTTTAGTTTCCTTGTCATGCCTTTTGATGTTTCTATGACCTGCTCTGCTTTCTGCTGTTGTACGGTTTTGTTTATCGGGAACCCGCCGACAAACTCCTTTTCCTTGCCGCCCGATGCAGCCGGTTTCCCTTGTCCTCCCTCTTCCTGCAATGCCTGCGATTGCACCTCATCAGATAAAAGCACCTTCATAAATTCCCAAGCAATTTCTGTATGCTTGGAATTCTTGTTTATGGCATAAAGCGAATTTGTCGTAAAGGTCCTGGAACCCGAATCACCTGCAGAAGGAATATTGTAAAGGCTTAAATGGTCATTAAATGCAGATTTCATGAACCAGTACATAAAATAATCATATATGCTGCATGGGTAGAAGACTATCGATCCTCTGCCGGCGGCGTCCAATACCGAAACCATATCTGTCTGTACATTGCTGTTGACAAGCTTTTCATCACTGAAAGCCTTCACTGTATTCAGCAGGTCAATGAAGCCCTCTGAAGTGAAGCTGGCACTTTTGTTATCAGCGTCAATGTAGTTTCTGTAGCTGCCGGAGGTTATGAGGCTCATCATATCCATAGAGCTTACGCCGGGTAATGCCGCCCGATTGCCCGCACCGGCTCCATCCATCCCAGTCACTTTCTCCGAGGCTGCTTTGAAATCCTTCCATGTCCAGTGACCGTCATCGATTTTTATTGAAGCCTCATCAAGTATTGCCTGATTTGCCATCATTACGTTGAAGGTAAAACTCGTAGGCATAACATACAGGCTGCCGTTGGTCTTCAACGCATCGAATATATTGGTGTAATATTTGCTCATGTCAAAGCTCTTATCGCCGGCCATCATATTACTTAAGTCTGCGAGGATCTTCTTTGAAATATATTTGTCGTAAGGCAGTCCGGCTACAGATATGATATCCGGTCCCTTACCGGACAGTATCTGAGTATTCAGGTTTTTCACATAGGTTTCATAATCGCTGCCGGTATTGTCCACACTGGGGTATGCCTGTATATCGACCCTGTATTCAGGATGAACCTTTTGAAACTCACTTACAGCCAGTTCAAGCTGTCTATCTGATGCGGGAACTGAAACTGTGATCACCTTTTGATCCTGCGCTGTGTTGTCTCCGCTCTGACTTACCTGTTCTGAGGCACTATCGTTTTTCGGCTCGCAGGCAGCAAGACTTACTGTAAGGAGCACCGCGAGTACCAGACTAATTATCTTTTTATACATTTTTAACACCACTTCCCTTTCGTTTGACAGTTTATGAAATATTTAAGAATATAAAGGCCCAGGCTACCAGAACACCTTTTATATCCGCTGCATACGGCAAGCCCGACAAAAAAACTGCTGCAGTCAGGATCCCCGTTGAAAGAAGGAACAAAAACCCCAATACTACTGCAAGCTTTCCGGGATCCATATCCATTTCCTTAAGCTCCCGAAGTCCTGCATACAAAAGAAAGGATCCCAGGATGAAGGAAATGCAGAAAAACAGGTTCAGGAGCATATTGGAGGCATTAACTATCAGTTCGGCCTGAGGTGCTATATAGCCCCTGTTTTGTATACCTTCTTGAATAGCAGCTTTGATCAGCTCCGAGTAGTAAGAGATATTTATCAACTCATCAGGAATATTCTGCGGTGGGATATAAAGTGTGAATCTGATCCCTACCCAGATCAGCACGATACCCGTTAGCAAAAGTGCTATATCAAGTATACGGAGCCCTATTCCCTTCTGATCATGTTTAATTACATTTGAAAAATAATCTGTCTTGCACCAAGCTCCTATCAGAAAATAGATCTCTTTTATCAAATGTTTTACATGTGACAGCAGCATGAGCATAGATGCAATTCCAAGCATGAATACCAGTAAAAGCGGCTTCTGCTTCATTAATGCAAGCTTAAGGTTATAGTCACTTATACTGTAGCTTGAAGGATCCTTGCCGATTTGCCTTATTGCGGCTGAAACATTGGTGGTATTTCGATCCAGTGTATCGGTATCGGCTGTTTTTATCTGAAGCTCTGTAATTCGTGCCGTTGTATCCAGCTCCAGCATTACCGAAGCAGGTATGTATACCTCCCGCAGACCGTCATCGGTCAATTTCCCTATGATTGAATCATCCTTTTCCATAACTCCTATGATCCTGAAGTCTGCACCGAATACACCAATAGTCTTGTCTTCAGCATACCTTGTTCTAAAAACCTCCCAAGCCAGCTCCTCATCGATTATAGCAACCATCGCCCCCTCTTCTTCCTGTTTTTGTGTAATAAAGCTTCCTCCTATCAAGCTCAGGCCGTTGAACATAGGGTATAATTGATCAGCTCCAACAAGCCTTATAGGAAAGGCCATCCTGCCGCTTGTTGCAGAAGTGTCAACAAGACCGGATCGTGCAGTATAACTGATATCCTTTATTGAAAGCTCTTTCTTGAGTCTTTTTATATCATCAATCGTAAAAGAAGCCTTCCCCTGTGGGTCTGCCCGGTTCTTACCGGCTACCAACACCTTTTGCATTGAATAAGCGCCATTTGACCGGACACACTGTTCAACCAAGGCTCCGCCTAATATAATAAATGAAAGCAGCAGCAAAATTCCGGAGAATGTCAAGCCCCATACGGCTCTTCGACTTTGCATCATACCAACTCCTTAATTGGCGATCATAACGGGTGAGCCGTTGGCTAAAGGCTTATCGCTGTATGTGATCACCTTATCCATAGTGGTTATACCGCTAAGCACCACGGTTTTTGTGTTGTCTGAGTCACCGATGCTTACTGTGACTTTTTCTGCATAAAATTCATTACCCAGTGGGCCCTTTCTTTCTTTAAGCACATACACGAAATATCCGATGACATCCCGTCCAATGGCTGAATTGGATACGAGTGTTTTATAGGAGCCTATACTCTTTTTAAGGTCTGCCGTGCCGTTTTCCCCTCCAACCAGTCCATCGGCAGGAACATCGATGACGACATCCTTCTTTACGCCGATTTGCTGTTGATTGTCTCTGATTTGCTTTACTTTCCCCTGTATCAATTTGTCGTTCAATGAGCTTATGGTTATATCAGCCTCATCTCCGGACTCCAGGTATTCTGCAGCACTTATATTTACAATGGCTATAAATTGAAATCCCCCATCAATGTCAGCAATTCTGTATAGCGGTTGGGAAGCATTTGCCGTCATACCCGCTGAATAGTACAGCTCGGTAACCACCCCATTACAGGGTGCCGTTACTGTGCCCATATTCATTTTCTTGGCAAGCTCGGCTATTTTCCGCTCCGCGATACTTATATCCAACTCCATGCTTTCAATATCTCTTTTATTACTGCTTACTGCTTTGTCCTTATTGCTCTTTGCTATCTCATAGTCCAGCCTGACATTATCAAGATTCCCTTCTGCATCAGCCAGGTCAATTGCAGTTATAGCACCCGCATCATAAAGAACCTTGCTGCTGTCGTAGTTCTTCTGGGCCTTTTCTACATTCTGCCGTGCAATTTGTACAGCTTTATCCTGGCTGATCATGCTTTTCGGCAGGCCGGTTTCCACGAGCTCTTCCAGCTGCAGCTTTTTCTGTGCGAATTTATCCTGCTCATCCTCCAATTGGCTTTCTATATCGCTTGTATCAAGGGTCATAAGCAGCTGCCCCTGTTTTACAGAGTCTCCTGCATCGACCATTACACCTGTTACCTTCATGCCGCTGACATACAGCTCCTGGGTAGTGTTTGCCTCTACATTGCCGGTACCTGTGACCTCCTTGATAAGTGCTCCGCTTGCGGGGGTTTCAAAGGTTATCTTCGGCAATGTAAAGTTGTTTATGGTTCTTGAGAAAAAGGTCAAGGCAAGCATAACTGCAATGAATATAACTGCCGCCCGTCCTGTTGTCCTTCTTCTTTTGATAGCTGCATCCGCATCTGCTGCGTTCATATTGTATACCCCCAATTTTCTATATCTTGTTTCAATTGCTGTATCAGCCTTTTAGCCCCGAGAGCTGTATCCCCTCTACGAGATAATTTTCTCCATAAAGGAAGATCAGCAGCATCGGCAGCATATATATAGCCGATGCTGCAAAGGCTATCCCAATTTCCCCACTATTGATGCTGGCCAGATAAGTCGACAGCGGATGCATATTTACATCCTGCAGGAATATCAGCGGCTGCTCCACCATATTCCAATTGTCTATAAAAACCAGAATGACAAGTGCAGCTAGTCCTGTCTTAGACATTGGGAGAATTATGCTGAAAAATATCCTGAGCTGGCTCGCTCCATCTGCTTTTGCAGACTCAATGTACGCATCCGGAATGTACATCATAAACTGTCTCAGCAGGAATACTCCGAAGGTGCTGAATATTCCGGGAAGTATGATCGACCAATAGCTGCCCAGAAGCCCGAGTTTGTCAGCAACTATATAATTTGGGACCAAGGTCACCTGAAAGGGCATCATCATAATAATGATATATGTAAAAAACAGCTTGTCGCGAAAAATGAACTCCAGCTTCGCAAATGCATATGCAGCCATTGTAGAAACCAGTATTTGCCCCAGTATTATAGGAATCACTATTATCAATGAGTTCCAGAATTTAAAAAGGAACGGTGTCCTTTTTATAAGAGCTGTATAGTACTGTGCCAGGGTCACAATATCAGGTATCAGCTTTACATTGGCGTATTTGCCATATAAGCTGCTTTCCTGCCGGTCCGGATCGCTTGAAGTTACCATACTGTAGCTGTTCTCTATCTCCTGCTCACTCATAAAAGAATTGGTAACAGTCAATATCAGCGGGAATAGAAACACGACAGCCATGGCAAGCAGCGCAACTGACAATATCAGCTTCCCGATCCTCCTCTTTAAATGCTTTGCAGCTCTCATAATTTTATCAACCTCCTATCGTACTGTTGATCCTTCTTTGGATCCTGAACAAAAACAGTACAAGTATATAAATGACTACAGCCATGATAAATGCTGCTGATGTCAGCATCTGGTAATCCAGGGATGCAAATTTGTTGTTCATATAGTGCTGCAGCATGTAAATGCTGTCATGAGGATATGCCCCCGAAATCAGATACACCTCTCTGAACACCTTGAAGGAATTGATTATAGACATTACGAATACGAAAAATGTAGTAGGTGTCAGATAAACCAGCGTGATATTGGTAAACTTGTGCCAACTGCCCGCTCCGTCGATGTCGGCCGCTTCATAGTATTCCGGCGGTATATTTTGAAGGCCTGCGAGAAACAGCACCATATTGTACCCGGTGTTCTTCCACAAATAGACTATTACGACTACGATCCTGGCAAGGCCCGTCTTCATCCAGTCTACAGGCGACAATCCAAGGGCTGAGATAACAGCATTGAGCGAGCCGTTAATATCAAACAATATCTGCCAGACCAGGACGACCGATGCGACCGGAATCACCAGGGGTATGATAAAACCCATTCGTATGATATTCCTGCCGTAAAGCTTCCTGTTAAGCAGCAGAGCAAGCCCAAGGGATATCAGAATATTGAGAGGAACTGCAAGCGCTGTAAAAACCATGGTGTTATACCCTGCCTTCAAAAAAACAGCATTCCTCAGGAGATCGATATAATTTGCCAACCCAACGAAGCTGCCACCCACTGGACTGTCTACGAATGAATAGTACAACCCGCCTACAAAGGGTATAAAGAAAAAGACCAAAAACCCCATAAGACTTGGTGCAAGAAAGAATAGTGCAACTTTGTCATTATATTTTTTTCTTTCCATCCGAGGCCCCTTTCTAAAATGCGAAAACCTATCCGCTTCGGTAACTCCATTCTACCGAAAAGGGATAGGTTTTCTTTTAATAAGTTCTTATTGAATTCTTAAGTTTTCCTTATTTTTAGACGCCCATCGCAAGAATCCCCTGCATAACTGACTACCTTTCGTAACTGGCACTTATTTCACCTTGGCAGATGTTTATTGCTCCTGTAATTCTTTTAGTTTTTCCATGTCAGAAATTATGTACCCTTTTCCTTTTTCTTTTTTAAGTATTCCCAGCTCGCAGAACTGCTGAATTACATACAACACATGGCGATAGCTTACATTCATATACTCAGAAATGTCTGTATGGGGAATGCTATATGCTCCGTTTTTCTGATATTGAAGGATAAACGCCGCAAGCCTTCTATTCAAAGCGTAATTTAGACTCTCACTCATTCGATAACTTCTGCTTAATAACTTGTTAGCAATATACGACGCAAAATAAAAAGAAGCTTTTGCATCCTCCTTGCATAGCTTTCGCAAATCATCCATATCAAATTCCAAGCATTCTATATCCTGCAGAACTTTATTCTCCTTAATATCCGGCTCATGGCAGAATAAGGAAAGCTCTCCCAGCCAGTCATTCTCGCCTACAAAGTCAAGGATCGACCGCCTTCCGTTTTTATGATCTATATAAATTTTAGCAGTCCCAGACAGAATAAAGTAACAGTATTTTGTACTGCTGTTCACTTTATAAATATTATCATTTTTTAAGAAAGTTCTTTTCTTTCCACTTTCAAGTATTGACGTGAGTATCCCATCATCAAAAAACATTAAAAACTCTCTCCCAATATGATATTTCTCATATTCCATTTTCTTTTTTTATTATAGCATATATACAAGAGATGAAATATTAAATAGCTGAGGTGAAATATGATGTCACAATACGCAAAAAAATTATTATATTCAATATTGGCTTTTTTGATGCTGGGCTTGGGAATTTCCTTGCAGATCAAAGCTGGAATCGGCCAAAGTATGTTTAATGCGTTCTCATTGATTTTGTCAGGTCTTTTTAGCCTAGAGGTCGGAACAATGCTAAACTTTTTGAACCTGTCGTTTTTTATGATTTATCTAATTATCAGGCGGTCTCCCATTAACCGACGCGATATTGTTCAAATAGCAGCGACCATTGCTAATGGTTATATCGTCAATTTCTATATTTACTTTGTTTTAAGTAATTTAACAATTCAACCCTACTTTTTGAGAGTATTGACATTTATGTCTGGGCTTATATTGGCTTCCCTGAGCCTGGGGGCAATTCTGGCAATGGAGATCATACAGTTCCCCCTTGAAAGCTTATGTATTGAATTAGGTAAAAAACTTGGATATAGTCTGACAACAGTTCGTATGAGATTTGATGTTTTCTTTATGGTCAGCACACTGATACTTACTGCAGTATTCAGTCGCAGCCTGTATATAAGAGAAGGAACAGTTATCAGCTTTCTTCTGCTCTCCAGGTTGATTGGGGCTTCGTATTATTTTCATAAAAAGCACTTGGCAAGGTAATAAATATGTGCCAGGCTCGCAGCCTTCCAACTTAATATTGCCTTGGCCTCTCTCTGAAATTATGAAAGCCTGTCACTTTAGTATTCTTTGTGGCTTCTCAGATATACAGGTATGCTTTCAACAAAAAAGGAGGTGAAGGTGGCTATCATCTTCTCCAGGTTTTCCGGTAATACCCCTAATGCCTGTTGTATTGCAATTCCGTCCATGGCGGCTATCAATATTGCTGCCACCGCCTTTTTGTACTCCTCGTTCTCTATCTGGAAGGATTTATCAAACAAGTTGGCAGTATTGTTGATGATGTCTATATAGTTTCCTTGATACTTTTTCTTCATTGCGCTTTTTCTTGCAATTACATCGCTAAGCAGTTGAATGTGCAGCTTTTGCTCATCTGCTTTGGAAATTCTAATAGCTACCTGTGTAACAATTTCATCCAAAAGCTCCTTACCCTGCTTGGGATTCTTTTCATTTCTTATTGTTTTTGAGAGCTTGTGGGTGAACTGAAGTGATTGCTTTATGACATCAAACAACAGTTCGTCCTTATTTTTATAATGATGATAGATTGCTCCTGTGGTCAGCCCCGCTTTGGCAGCAATTTTCCTCACTGTGGTATCTTCAATTGGATTTTCCTTCAAAACAGCTATTGCAGCATCGATAATTCTTTGCTTTCCTTTGTTCTCTTCGCTCATGATTTTCCTCTTTTTCCTTTTTAAATAATGTTATCATAAACTCATTATGCCTGCTATAGTTATCTAAATAGTCAAGGGACGGTGTTATACCCGTCCCTTGACTCACAACTATGTTTTTTGGTTTAGCCCGCCACATTCATTGACTTGCCCATGGGCGCCGTTCCTTTGACTGCAAGTCCTTTTATGGTTTGGTATTCCTTCAGATCGGTATATAACTCGCTTGTATAAGGATTCCGCCTGGTTTTGACTATCTTATAAATCATATAGCCAATAACAGCGATGTTGCTTCCCAGAGCCAATGCTCCCCAGAAGGTGTATATCGCCGGGTTATAGGTAGATACTACCATGAATCTTCCCTGGTCTTGAAAGGAAGGGAAGGTCTGTGCAAACATGCACCAGATTGCAAGGGTCTGTGCCCTGTGCTGCAGCCATGCGCCCTTTCCTACCGTGAAAGCACAAAGTGTAGGTGCCAGTAACAGTGCGAAGCCCGCGTACCAGGAGTGGGTAGGAATGCAGTTATAGGTATACGTAAAGTTCCAAAGATCATATGCTACAATCCAGAACCACAGCATATCCGGCCATAACATGTCCTTGCTGCCATCCTTGATAGTCCTTTTGCGGATCACTATACCAAACCATCCGGTTATTGCGATGATATTTAGAATGCCTGCCAGAGCATTCATATAGTTCCAAGGCCCACCCATGACGCCAATTATTTCACCTTCTATGGAGCCCGAGTTGGCTAACCAGTACTGCAAGCCTACCTCTATGTCTCTTGCCACAGCTTCAAGTATGTTGATTGCCAAGATCAGCGGCGGGAAGCACAATGCGATTTTGCTGTCTGCAAGTCTCCATTTGATTTCGCCTGTCAGCTTATCCTTCTTCTCCAGGTGCCGGATGCACCAGAAGCCGATGCAGCCCGCTGTTGAAGAATAAACCTTTGCCAGGTGGAACCAGTCGGTATAAGTTGTTTCCTTCAAAGCAGTAGCCCACAGAATGCTTAGCAGTATGGGCAAAATAATGAAGCTGAAGAAACCAGCCCACTTCCACCTTCTTGAAAACTCATTGAATAGGAATAATCCGGCAAATACAACCAGCCAAATTCCCCACGCGGAAATAAACGTTGCTCCTTCCGAATAATTAAAAGTAAACATAGAACCCCTCCAATCAATATGCTACTATTTCCTTAATCAAAAATTCACGTCCGCACAATAGCTCCCAGTCCCGCCCAGCACACCTGGGACATATCTTCTTATGCTCCAGTATATTGAAGACCTGCTTGCATTGCTGACATATCCCATTTCCAGGCATTATCTCGATCTTTAGTTTGGTATCCTGCAGTGAGGTTCCGTCGATAGCTGCAGGATAGCACTCCTCTATATACCTGGGAACTACCGGGGACAGCTCTCCGATTTGAAGCACCACCGTATCTATTTTGCTGACTCCATTCCTTTGTGCAAAATTCTCTACTGTCTTTATGACCTCGATTATGATCCCTAATTCATGCATTTCTTTCACCCGTCCCTATTTAAAGCCCAAGGATCTCTTCACCTTTTTCAGCACTATTCTCGCCTTGCGCTTTACCATATGCCTCACTACTATTGGCTTCATATCCAGCAATGCGGCACCTTCCCCGTTATATTTCCGAACAAGAGAGATGGCATCAAACTTACACTTGGTTGTGCATATCCCGCAGCCTACGCATAAAAATTCATCAACTACCGTTGCTCCGCAGCTTAAACAGCGCTCTGCTTCCTGCTTGACCTGCTCCTCTGTCAGGACTCCCCGTGGATCCCTGAAGACATCATTGCCCTTTAAGCTTGGAGTGGCCGCAGCCCTTTGTCTGGTAATGTGATCGTAACCGTCAAAATCCACATTAGCCTTGTCCAGTGCATGGTATTCTCTCTTGCTCCGTCCGATTACAAGGCTTTGCCCCGGATGCACGTAGCGATGTATGGAAATAGCACCCTGCTTGCCAAGAGCTATGGCGTCAATGGCGAACTTGGGACCAGTTACTGCATCTCCCCCTGCAAACACATCAGGCTCTCCTGTCTGGAAGGTAAAGGGATCCGCTTTTATGGTGTTGTTGGGGTTAAGTTCCAGATTGCTGTCCGAGAGCAAGCCGCCCCAGCTTATGGCCTGGCCTACAGATACCAAGACATGGCTGGCTTCAACATAGATTGTCTCCTCCTCATTATAAGCAGGCTTGAATTTCCCGTTCTCATCATAAATGGAGGTGCATTTTCTAAACTCCACACCCACGGCGCGGCCATTTTCTGTGACAATGCGCTTTGGTCCCCATGAATTATTAATTTTGATACCTTCCTCCAGGGCCTCTTCAATTTCATCCTCCAAGGCAGGCATCTGTTCCAGGCTTTCCAGACAGAACATTTCGACCTTTGCCGCACCCACTCTAACAGCTGTCCTGGCAACGTCTATGGCCACATTGCCGCCGCCTATTACAATTATATTTCCATTTAATGTGCTGTCATGACCCAGGTTGATATTTCTCAGAAAATCCACTCCAGTCATGACGTTTTCCGCCTCTTCTCCTTCAATGCCTAACTTTCTGCCGGTTTGGGCTCCGATAGCCAGATAGAATGCCTGATAACCCTGTTCTCTTAGTTCCTTCAGGCTGACATCCTTGCCGATTTCCACACCTGTATTGAATTCAACACCCAGTTCTTTCAGGATATCGATCTCAGCTCTGACCACATCCTTTTCCAGTCTAAAGTTCGGAATTCCCAGAGTCAACATGCCTCCCAAGGCTTTTTGCTTCTCAAACACCGTTACCTTATAACCGTCAATGGCCAGATAATAAGCACAGGATAGTCCGGCAGGACCTGCACCCACAACGGCAATCTTCTTGCCATACTGATGCACTATCTTTGGCATGTAACGTCTGTCCTTGTTCAGATCCTGCTCCGAAACGAACTTCTTTATGTCATCAATAGCTACAGGATCATCCAAATCCCCTCTTGTACAAGCGGTTTCACATTTTCTGGGACAAATGCGCCCGCACACCGCCGGAAATGGATTCTCGTGCTTGATAAGTTCAAGAGCTTCGGTATATCTTCCCTGTGATGCCAGCTTTATGTACCCGGGAATTGCGATATGAGCCGGACACTCGGTCTTACACGGAGCAGTGCCGGTATCCAGCACCTCTTTTCGATTCAAACGATAATCAGGATTCCAATGCTCCGGACCCCACTCTGTATCATAAGGTAGGGCTTCCCTTTTCGGCTCTTCGATTGGTGTTTTGCTGCAAAGCTTCTGACCCAGCCTCAATGCATTCACCTGGCAAGCCTCCACACATTCTCCGCAGCCCACACACTTCGTTTTGTCCACCTTTGATACATAATTTGAGCGTACCATGTCAGGGTTCAGGAACATTTCAGCAGTTCTAAGCGCCAGACATGAGCAGCCGCAGCAATTGCATATGGCGTGGGTCTTGCCTGAACCGTCTGTATTTGGGATTTGATGTACCAGCCCGTTTTCCTCTGCCCTCTTTATGATCTCCATAGCTTCTTCACGGGTGATTTTTCTTCCTCTGCCTGTGCGTATGTAGTATTCCGCAGCATGGCCCAGCTGGATGCACATGTCCTCCTTCAAATGGCCGCAGCCCTCCCCAGTAACCTCTCTGGCCGTACGACAAGAGCAATCGGACACTGAGAAGACTTCATTCTCATTCAGATATTTGGATACCTCTTCATAGGAGGCTCTCCGGGATTCACCCTCAATGGCCATTTCCACAGGTATGACACGCATAAGGCCAATACCCACCGGAAAATTTCCTGCAGTAGCAGGGCCTCTTGCCCTTCCATATTCTTCAAAGGCTTCAGCTATCTGAGGATGCTTACGGACATTCTCCTTGTTGTTGACCATCATTTCCATGATGCCCGGAACCCAGCCATCATGCCAATACTTATCCACTCCGTCAATCTCATTGACGAAACTGACCCCGTCAACGGCTAGCTTCCATAACAGTTCGGCAGTTTCTTTAATAGG
>CAZNMO010000122.1:0-5603 GCA_964574195.1 uncultured Clostridiaceae bacterium
TGCCTTTAACTGCTTCATATACGGCCTTGTCAGACTGTTCAGCCATGAACTTTCTATATGGAGTTTCCTTCATGCTGCCCGGACGTGTTGTAACTGTCCTGTGCATCTTCTGGTCAAGCTTCTTTCCTGTGAGTACAACCTTGTCACAGTTTATTATTATTACATGATCACCTGTATCAATGTGAGGCGTATATATCGGCTTGTTCTTGCCTCTTAATATCTTCGCGACTTCACTTGCAAGTCTTCCGAGAACCTTGTCAGTGCCGTCAACTACATACCATTTTCTCTGTATGTCATCGACATTAGGTATATAAGACTTCATTTTCTTCACTCCTTGTTAGATAATGATGATAGAGATCTGACATATTCCCTCTATACCGCTGCAAAGCCTGTTATGTGTCCCACAATCACATAAACCTGCAGTCCACGGTAATGAAGGTCATACTATATATATTTCAACGTTCCGCATGTTGTCGATCCTTTAATATTAACATGCCTCAAGTGATTCGGGGCTAATGAATCACATTTCGCAACATATAATATTTTAATACAATGTGCCAAGTGTGTCAAGACAAATAACACCATTCCTGAAAAATATCAAGGATAATAATCGTTACGAGTTGCGCGTGTGACAGAAAGGCTTCGAAGCCCCTTCCCAAATCGCGAAACTCGAAACGCGAAACGCGTAACATGACATGCATACTACCCGAGATCAATAATACACTTCATCCAGATAGAGTCCGCCTGGCGGCACGGTAATACCGGCCCTGCTCCTGTCCTTTGACAGTATTATGTCCTTAATTTCGTCAGGATCTATCTTTCCAATGCCGGCATACAGTATGGTGCCTGTAATAATACGAACCATATTGTACAGGAATCCGCTGCCCTTGTAGGACAGATGTATCATTTCCCCTTCGGACTCCACGGAAAGCTCAAATATCGTCCTGACTGTATCCTTTACTATGCTACCAGCTGCCATAAAGCCCGCAAAGTCATAGGTTCCTACAAAAGCCGTTGCGGCTTCCTTCATCCTGCCTACATCTAATCTTTCACAATAGTTTATATGATATGCATAATTCCTGTAAAGGGCTGAGGGAAATTTGCTGTTGATCATATGATAGCTGTACTTCTTCCCTTTTGCGCTGAACCTTGCATGAAAGTCAGCATCTGCTTCATCGGAATCCTTTATCACTATGTCCCTGGGAAGCAAATTATTGAGTGCATAGGAGAACTTGTTACCTGGTATTGTGCTGGAGGTGAGAAAATTTGCCACCTGGCCTCTTGCATGTACTCTTGCGTCTGTCCTTCCGGAGCCGTTTACGTTTGTATTTTCTCCAGTCAGCTTAAGCAGTGCTTTTTCTATGGACTCCTGGATGGATGGTCCATTCTCCTGCGTCTGCCACCCGCAGTAATTGGTCCCATCGTATTCTATTATCAATTTTATATTTCTCATAAACTTACCTGCTCCATACCACCAGGAAGCAGAAGGCAGCAGTGATAAGCATTGCACTGTAGTCTCTGAATTCCAGCTTAAGGACCTTCATCCGGGTCCGTTGCTCTCCGCCTCTGTAGCATCTTGCCTCCATTGCCAGTGCCAGCTCATCAGCCCTTCTGAATGCGCTGATAAAAAGAGGTACAAGCAGTGGGACCATTGCCTTGGCACGATTCATCAGGTTCCCTGTCTCAAAATCCGCTCCTCTTGCCATCTGGGCCTTCATTATTTTATCGGTCTCTTCCAGCAGTGTAGGTATAAATCTGAGTGCTATGGTCATCATCATAGCCAGCTCGTGAGCAGGCATCCCGATTTTTTTAAAGGGATTCAGCAGCTTTTCTATACCGTCAGTCAGGGCTATTGGGGATGTGGTAAGCGTGAGCAGTGAAGCTCCGGTTATCAGAAATATAAGCCTCAGTCCCATAAATCCCGCCTGGTAAAGCCCCTCTTTGGTTATGTTAAGCTTCCAAAAGCTGTACAACACTTCTCCCTGTGTCATGAAGGCATTAAGCACCACTGTCAGCATTATTATTACCACCAACGGCTTAAGGCCTTTAAAAATGAACTTGAGCGATATTTTTGAAAGGGCTAGTATCAATCCCATAAATGCAACTATATAAAGATATGAAAAGTAATTCCCTACCAAAAACAGCAAGGTTATAAAAACAAAGGTTATTATGATTTTGATCCTGGGATCAAGGTTATGTATCGGTGTATCCCCAGGTATATACTGTCCGATGGTAATATCTTTTAACATAGCGTCTTACCTCTAAAAAGCTTCAGCAGCTCATTCTTGGCCTCTTCAATATTTATGCAGTCAGGCACTTCAAAGCCCTTTTTCCTGAGCTCCCTTACAAGATATGTCACCTGCGGTACGCCCAGGCCTATTTTTTCCAGAGTATCTGCTTCCTTGAACACATTTCTTGGTGTATCAAAGAATACTATCTTGCCCCTATTCATTACAAGCACCTTGTCGACAAGGTTGGCTATATCCTCCATACTATGGGAGACCAGTACCACTGTTATCTTCTGCCTCTCATGCAGCTTTCTGATGCCGCCGAGGATCTCATCCCTGCCTTTGGGGTCCAGCCCCGCAGCCGGCTCATCCAATATTAGCACCTTGGGCTCCATTGCCAATACTCCGGCTATGGCAACCCTTCTCTTTTGGCCGCCGCTCAGTTCAAAGGGTGAAGCATTGCTTATCTTTTCAAAATCCAATCCTACAAGCTCAATGGACTCACGGACCCTCCGGTCCACCTCTTCCGTACTGAGACCAAGATTGTTGGGACCAAATGCAATATCCTTATACACCGTCTCTTCGAAAAGCTGATACTCAGGATATTGGAATACAAGTCCCACCTTCTGCCTTATTTTCTTCATCTGTACTTCCTTTGAATGAAGCTCGTCTCCGTCGATGAATATTTTACCGCTGCTTGGCTTCAAGAGTCCGTTTAGATGCTGTATCAGAGTTGACTTTCCGGAGCCTGTATGTCCAATAAGGCCTACAAACTCTCCATCTTGTATCTCAAAGCTGATATTGTCGATGGCTACATGCTCAAAAACCGAATCCTCCATATAGACATGAGTCAGGTTCTCTACTTTAACCGGCATAGTTCCACCACCATTTCCTCGACAGTCAATATATCAGAAGGCAGCTTTATGCCCTCCTTACCCAACCTATAGCTCAACTCCGTGACCTGGGGAACGTCAAGTCCTGCATTTTTTACAACTTCAACTTCCTTGAATATTTCCTTCGGTTTTCCCTCCATGATCACCTTTCCACTTTTCATGACACATATCCTGTCTGCCTTTATTGCCTCGTCCATATAATGGGTTATAAGTACAATGGTTATACCCTCTTCCTTGTTCAGTCTGAGTATGGTATCCATTACTTCCTTTCTGCCCGATGGATCCAGCAGGGCAGTCGGCTCATCAAAAATAATGCATTCAGGTTTCATGGCGATTATTCCAGCTATTGCAACCCTTTGCTTCTGCCCGCCCGAAAGCAGGTGGGGGCTGTGAGTCGCAAATTCTGTCATTTCTACCGTGCCAATGGCCTCATCGACCCTTTTACGGATCTCTGAAGGCTCTATACCAAGGTTCTCCGGGCCGAAAGCGACATCCTCCTCCACAATGGTGGCCACTATCTGGTTGTCAGGGTTCTGAAAAACCATACCTGCAGTTTGCCTGATATTCCAGACCAGCTTCTCATCCTTTGTGTTCATTCCCTTTACATAGATTGTCCCACCGCTTGGAAGAAGCAGTGCGTTAAAATGCTTTGCCAAAGTCGATTTTCCGGAGCCGTTGTGACCCAGTATGGCAAGAAACTCACCCTTTTCCACGTTGATGCTTATGCTGTCAAGGGCTACGGTTGTAGCCCCGCTGTGAGTACTATATTCGAATTTTACATCTTCTGCTGTAATTATCTTAGACATAATCATATCCTTCTTTAAATAAGTTTCGTGTTGCGCATTGCGCGTTTCGCGTTTCCACACACGCGCAACTCGTAACCCGTAACCCGCAACAGTTTTCCTTCCATAGCAAAAGGGGACTAAGTAGTCACTTAATCCCTGATAATACTGTATGCTTATACTTTACTATACTAATTCCAATACAACTACTTCAGCTGCATCGCCACGTCTTGGAGCAACTTTGGCAATTCTTGTGTAGCCACCGTTCCTATCCTTGTACTTTGGCGCTATCTCATCAAACAGCTTCTTAACTACATCTTCTTTTGTTATATATTCTAAGGCCTGACGTTTTGCATGCAGATCGCCGCGTTTGCCGAGTGTGATCATCTTTTCGGCAATGCTCTGGGTTTCCTTCGCCCTAGTCTCTGTTGTCATCATCTTTCCATGCTCCAGGAAGGATGTAACAAGGTTTCTCAGCATAGCTTTTCTTTGGTCAGTAGGACGACCCAGCTTTCTATATCCAGACATTGCAATACCTCCTTTTGTTAATAATCTATGTTGATTGCCAAGGAAGTTTATTCTTCGCTCATCTTGAGACCCAAGCCAAGGGCTTCAAGCTTTTGCTGAACCTCTTCCAATGACTTCTTACCCAGATTTCTTACCTTCATCATATCTTCCTCGGTACGCTGGGTAAGCTCTTCTACTGTGTTTATACCGGCTCTCTTCAGGCAGTTGAAGGATCTGACAGAAAGGTCAAGCTCTTCAATAGTCATTTCCAGAACCTTTTCCTTCTTGTCTTCTTCCTTTTCCACCATGATTTCAACATTGCCTACATGCTCAGTCAGTGTTATGAATAGCTTCAAATGCTCACTGAGTATTTTGGCACCGAAGCTTATTGCTTCGTCCGGTTTTATTGTGCCATTGGTCCAAACCTCCAGAACCAGCTTGTCATAATCAGTAACCTGACCTACTCTCGTATTCTCGATTACGTAATTAACCTTTCTGACCGGTGTGAAGATTGAATCTACTGGAATTATTCCAATTGGCTGGCCAGGCTGCTTATTCTTCTCCGATGTCTGGTAGCCCCTACCCTTTTCTACAGTCATTTCCATGTAGAATCTATGACCTTCACCTAGCGTGGCTATATGAAGATCCGGGTTGATGATTTCTATATCAGCATCGCAGATGATATCTCCAGCCTTTATTTCACGTTCACCCTGGACGTCTATCTTGATTATCTTGTTGTTGTCCCCGTGCATTTTAAGTGCAAGATTCTTGATGTTAAGGATTATCTCGGTAACATCCTCTGCAACACCTGGCACAGTGGAAAACTCATGAAGTACCCCGTCGATTTTTATGGAAGTAACGGCTACTCCGGGAAGCGATGAAAGAAGTATTCTCCTCAACGAATTTCCAAGGGTAGTGCCATAACCTCTCTCAAGGGGTTCCACGACAAATTTTCCAAAAGAGTAATCATCAGACATCTCAATACATTCTATTTTGGGCTTTTCTATTTCTATCATCCTTCTAAACCCTCCTTTTATCTATAGCATTCAAAAACATTCTGAGGGTAACTGATTCATCAAATTTATCAAAAAAACTACATTTTTTATTACCTATGCTACGCGCACTTATTATCTTGAATACAACTCAACAATGAGATGTTCTTCTATCGGCAGGTCTATATCTTCCCTTACCGG
>CAZNMO010000122.1:5613-14237 GCA_964574195.1 uncultured Clostridiaceae bacterium
CTTCCATCATTTCAGCATTTGTTGACAACCACTGTGGAGCTGTCTTTGCTGCTGAATTCTCAGCAAGTCCCTTGAACTTTTCGGTGGTCTTGCTGTCTGCTTTAACAGTTATCAGATCATTAAGGCTGACATGATATGAAGGTATGTCTACCTTATGGCCGTTTACTGCGAAATGACCATGTCTTACAAGCTGTCTTGCTTCCGCTCTTGATTCACCAAAGCCCATTCTGTATACTACATTGTCAAGTCTGAGCTCCAGAAGCCTCAAGAGGTTTTCACCTGTTACGCCCTTTTGTCTTTCAGCTTCTACAAAGTAGTCCCTGAACTGTTTTTCAAGAATACCATATATTCTTCTGACCTTCTGCTTTTCTCTGAGCTGGACACCGTATTCGGACATCTTCTTCCTGCTCTGTCCATGCTGTCCTGGAGCATATGCTCTTCTTGTAATCGCACACTTGTCTGTGTAGCAACGATCACCCTTCAGATAAAGCTTGGAGCCTTCTCTTCTACAAAGCCTGCATTTAGCATCTGTATATCTCGCCATCTATTACACCTCCTCAATAACTAAACTCTTCTACGTTTTGGTGGTCTGCAACCATTGTGAGGTATTGGAGTAACATCCTTTATAAGGCTGACTTCCAATCCTGCAGCCTGGAGTGATCTTATTGCTGCTTCTCTGCCTGCGCCTGGTCCTTTAACAAATACCTCTATTGTCTTGAGACCATGTTCCATTGCACCTTTTGCAGCCACTTCAGCTGCCATCTGTGCAGCAAAGGGTGTGCTCTTCTTTGAGCCTCTGAAGCCCAGTGAGCCGGCGCTTGACCATGACAGTGCATTTCCTACTGCATCTGTAAGGGTCACTATTGTATTGTTGAAGGTAGACTGAATATGTGCAGCTCCTCTTTCAACATGTTTACGTTCTCTTCTTTTCCTGGTTTTCTTAGCCTTTGGCTTTGCTACCATGTATAGCTAACCTCCTTTAACTACTTTCTTCTTACACCAACAGTTTTCTTCGGACCCTTCCTTGTTCTTGCATTTGTTTTTGTCCTCTGCCCTCTTACAGGCATGCCTCTTCTGTGACGTAATCCCCTGTAGCATCCAATTTCCATTAATCTTTTTATATTCAGAGCTATATCTCTTTTCAGGTCACCTTCAACTCTTAAGTCTCTGTCAATTATTGACTTTAATCTTCCTACTTCAGCTTCTGTAAGATCCTTTACTCTTGTATCTGGATTAACATCTGCTTCTGCCAAGATTTTATTTGATGTTGCTCTTCCAATACCAAATATATATGTGAGACCAATTTCTACCCTTTTCTCTCTCGGTAAGTCAACACCGGCAATTCTCGCCATTAGTACTTGCACCTCCTAATTGGTAATTACTTTATACTAAAATCAACCGGGAACACCCGCTCTGTAGCGGGTCAGCCGCGCTCCCTAAATTGGTTTTAACCCTGTTTTTGTTTGTGTTTAGGATTCTCGCAGATAACCATTACTTTGCCTTTTCTTCTGATTATCTTGCATTTTTCACATATAGGCTTTACTGATGGTCTAACTTTCATCTTAAACCCTCCCTGTATCATTTACCTCGCCATGTGATCCTGCCTCGGGTAAGATCATAAGGCGACAACTCGATTGTTACTTTATCTCCAGGTAAAATCTTTATGAAATTCATTCTTAATTTACCGGATATGTGTGCTAGAATTTTGTGTCCGTTTTCAAGTTCTACCTGAAACATTGCGTTTGGTAAAGCTTCAACGACTTTTCCTTCTACTTCTATTACATCCTGCTTTGACATAAGGTAATCAGACCTCCTGTTCCCGATATCAATCAATAGATTTTAACAGTTTCCTGATTTCGCTGTTACTAAGTTTTCCTGACACATACTTGTCTTTTATCTCAGAAATAACGCGATTCAGCTTTATGAGATGCTTTTGTTTCTTCTTTTTCGGCTTCTCCAGCTTTCTGGTGTCACCATCTGAAATATAGACATACTGGTCATCAATTATACATAGAACAACAAATTTGTGATCCTTGTCACGTCCGGCAGTTGATATCACTACCTGCCCCGTACATAAATCCTGCATATATTCACCATCCGATGGTCTATAAAAGTGTCAGTATCTCAGGCTTACCTTTGGTAATTACAATTGTATTCTCGTAATGAGCCGATGGCTTTCCATCTGCAGTCACGACCGTCCAACCGTCTTTCAATACCTTTACCGGAAATCTGCCTAAGTTTACCATAGGCTCTATAGCAAGTGCCATACCCGCCACAAGTCGGGGTCCTTTGTTTGGTGGCCCATAATTCGGTATCTGTGGCTCTTCATGCATGCTGGTTCCTATTCCATGTCCGACAAAATCCCTGACTATGGAAAAACCGTTAGTTTCCACATGCTTCTGTATCCTGTTGGATATATCCGACAGCCGGTTGCCTTCAAGTGCATACTCGATTCCCTCAAAGAAGCTTTCTTCGGTCACCCTCAGAAGCTTTTGCAGTTCCTCGCTTATATGCCCTATTCCGAAGGATCTGGCAGCATCGCCGTAGTACCCTTCATATACAGCCCCAATATCGATACCAATGATGTCACCATCATTTAATACCGTGGAACCCGGTATGCCATGTACGACCTGTTCATTGACTGATGAACATATGCTGGCAGGAAACCCGTTATATCCTTTGAATGCGGGTATTCCTCCGCTCTTCCTGATGTGTGCTTCTGCAATAGTATCGAGCTCCAATGTAGTAATACCAGGCCTAATTGACTCTTTCATGAGTTCAAGCGTTTCTGCGACTATTTTGCCCGCGATCCGCATCATTTCTATTTCCCTAGGAGACTTTATACTAATCATTTATATCTCTCCAGTGCGGTTTTTATTGCATCAAATACTTCATCCACAGGCTTATCGCCATTTACAGCAATCAGGATACCCTTCTTCTTGTAGTAGTCTATAAGAGGCAGTGTCTGATTTTTATATACTTTCAAGCGGTTTGCAACTGTTTCAAGCTTGTCGTCGTCCCTTGTATAGAGCTTACCTCCGCACTTGTCACAAATTTCGTCCAATACAGGCCTGTAAAAGCATAAGTTATAACTCTCGCCACATTTACTGCAGACTCTCCTGTTGGTCATTCTTGCGGTAATTGACTCGTCAGATACCTCCAGGTTCACAACTGCGTTAAGTTCTTTATCAATCTTTTCAAGCTCTTTGTCTAAGGCCTCCGCCTGGACTAAAGTTCTTGGAAATCCATCCAGCAGGAATCCTTCTTTGCAATCATCTTCAAGAAATCTATTTTCAATAATATTGAGAGTCAGTTCATCGGGAACCAATAGGCCCTTTTCTATATACTTCTTAGCTTCAACGCCTATTGCTGTATTTCTGCTTATGTTATCTCTGAAAATATCCCCGGTGGATATGTGCGGTATTCCATACTTGTTTTCTATACGGCTCGCCTGAGTACCTTTACCGGAGCCAGGCGAACCTAACAACACAATCCTCATTTCTCTCTCCAATCTTGTGTTCGTGAAAACACAAATATTTCTATTCATATTTCACACAAACGCTTCCCTACTCTATCAACATGGCACATCAGCGCCATCATTGCACTATTACCTATTTCAAGAAGCCCTGATAATTTCTCATCACCATCTGCGCTTCTACCTGCTTTATGAAGTCCATTGCAACACCAACGACGATAAGCAGTGAAGTACTTCCGAAGTATACCTTTATTCCGGTGAAGTTCATGAGGAATATCGGTACTATAGCGATAATTGCGAGGAAAAGTGCCCCTACCAATGTTATTCTGTTAAGTGATTTTGCTATGAAATCGGAAGTTGGCTTTCCAGGTCTAATTCCCGGAATGAATCCACCATACTTCTTGATATTATTGGATACTTCTACCGGGTTGAATGTGACTGCTGTATAGAAGTATGTAAAACCAATTATCAGCAATGCGTATAATATACCGTGGATAGGTGATCCCCAGTTCAGGTATGTGTTAAAGAACTTGTATACACCTGAATTCGGGAAGAACTGCGCTATCTGTCCCGGGAATGCTATGAGCGACATTGCGAATATTACCGGTATAACTCCGGCTTGATTTACCTTCAGCGGAATATGTGTGCTCTGTCCGCCGTACATCTTCCTGCCAACAACCCTTTTTGCATACTGTACAGGTATTCTCCTCTGTCCTTCCTGAACAAGTACGACACCCATTATTATGAGTACCGCAAATATGAGGAACAGTGCGATCTCAATTAGATTTGTAGTCTTTGCCTTGTAGAGCTCTATGAGATGCTGAACTCCCAAAGGAATCCTGGAAACAATACCTGCGAAGATGATAAGGGATATACCGTTTCCGATACCCTTCTCATTTATCTGCTCACCCAACCACATCAGGAATGCAGTTCCAGCTGTAAGTGAAAGTGCAACCAATGCAATTGAAGCAACGTCCTGGTTCAGAAGATAGCCTCTGAGTCCATAAGCCAGAGCTATTGCCTGGATAAGCGCCAGTACAACTGTTCCATACCTGGTGTACTGAGCGATCTTCCTTCTTCCATCTTCGCCCTCTTTAGCGAGAGCTTCAAGGCTAGGAATAGCTATGGTTAGAAGCTGCATGATTATGGTTGCGTTAATATAAGGTGTTATGTTCATTGCAAATACAGCAAAGTTTTTAAATGCTCCACCTGAAATAATGTCGAAGAATCCCAGTAATCCGCCGCTCTCAATAAGCTTTGCAAGAGCATTGGTGTCCATGCCAGGTACAGGAATAAAGCTTCCCAGTCTGTAAATGATAAGCATTCCGAGTGTAAATAACATCTTCTGCCTCAGATCAGGGATCTTCCAAGCATTTCTTATTGTGTTGAACACCCTATATCACCTCTACCTTTCCTCCTGCTGCTGCGATCTTCTCTGCAGCTGTTTTGCTGAATTTATGTGCTTGTACTGTCAGATTCTTTGTAAGCTCGCCGTTGCCCAGTATCTTGACGCCATCAAGCATAGCCTTTACCAATCCGGCTTCTTTAAGAACGTCGATGTTGACAACTGTACCGTTGTCAAATCTTTCAAGATCACTGAGATTAACAACTGCATATTCTTTTCTGAAAATATTTGTGAAACCTATTTTAGGTAGTCTTCTATACAGAGGCATCTGTCCGCCTTCAAAGCCAAGTCTAACGCCGCCGCCGGTCCTGGCCTTCTGCCCCTTTTGGCCTTTGCCTGCGCTCTTGCCCTGTCCTGTAGCTGTACCTCTGCCTATTCTCTTCTTTGCTTTGGTACTACCCTCTGCAGGTTTAAGCTCGTGTAATTTCATGTTTACACCTCCTTGATTACATCTCTGTTACTTCAACCAAATGCATAACCTTCTGGATCATACCTCTTATCTGAGGTGTGTCGTTGTGCTCAACTTCACTGTTTATCTTCTTGAGTCCCAGAGCTTTTATTGTAGCGATCTGGTCATCTTTCCTTCCGATTATGCTCTTTACCAGTTTTACTTTAAGTTTAGCCAAGGTTCTTCCCTCCTAGCCTAATATCTCTTCAACAGTTTTGCCTCTGAGCTTTGCAACATCCTCAGCAGTTTTCAAAGAAGCAAGGCCCTGTATCGTAGCATTTACCATGTTTCTTGGGTTATTGGATCTCAAGGACTTTGTCCTTATGTCTTTTATACCTGACAGTTCGCAAACTACACGTGCAGGACCGCCTGCTATAACTCCGGTACCTTCCTTGGCAGGCATAAGAAGAACTTTTCCTGCTCCGGATATACCAACAACTTCATGCGGTATTGTAGTTCCAACTATAGCTACTTTTACAAGATTTTTCTTTGCATCTTCGATACCTTTTCTGATTGCCTCAGGTATT
Organism: uncultured Clostridiaceae bacterium; assembly: GCA_964574195.1. GTDB lineage: Bacteria > Bacillota > Clostridia > Lutisporales > Lutisporaceae > BRH-c25. The sequence goes on from CAZNMO010000122.1 coordinate 11,469, forward strand.
TCAACTGACTTTCCAGTACCTACTCCTACGTAGCCGTTTCCGTCTCCGACAACAACTATAGCACTGAATCTGAAGTTTCTACCACCTTTAACAACCTTGGCAACTCTATTTATTGCAACAACCTTTTCCTTCAGGTCAAGCTTACTTGCATCAATTGGCTGCATTTATTTCCCTCCCTTATCCTAGAATTCCAGTCCGGCTTCTCTGGCCGCATCAGCCAGCTCCTTGACTCTACCGTGATAAATGTATCCGCCTCTGTCGAAAACAACCTGCTTTATTCCAGCAGCGATTGCCTTTTCAGCAACAAGTTTTCCAACCTGTTTTGCCGATTCCTTGTTTCCGCCATGACTTGGATTGTCCTTTAACTCTTTGTCAAGAGTTGAGGCTGATACTAAAGTAACTCCCTTGGTGTCGTCAATGATCTGTGCATATATGTTATTAAGGCTTCTGAAGACATTCAGTCTCGGCCTCTCAGTTGTACCGACAACCTTTTTCCTCATTCTGAGATGTCTCTTGAGCCTGGTGCTGTTCTTACTAGCTTTAGTTATCACCCTGTGTCACCCCTTTGCTAATTATTTCTTACCAGTTTTACCTTCTTTACGTCTGATAACTTCTTCAGCGTATTTGATTCCTTTTCCAAGGTAAGGCTCAGGCTTTCTTACCGCTCTAATGTTGGCAGCATGTATTCCTACCTTCTCCTTGTCGGCTCCCTTAACAAGTATCTTGTTTGGAGCAGGAACTTCTGTTGTTACTCCTTCCGGATCATCCATTTCAACTGGGTGTGAGTAACCCATTGTCAGAGTAAGCTTATTGCCGGCTTTTGCAGCTCTGTATCCAACACCGTTGATATCAAGCACTCTTTCAAATCCCTTTGAAACGCCTTCTACCATGTTGTTAACCAAAGCTCTTGTCAGTCCGTGCAGCGCTCTGTGCATTTTCTGATCCGATGGTCTTGTAACAACTACTTTGCCATCTTCTATAGCTATATTAATTTCTTCACTCATTTTCTTAACAAGCTGACCCTTTGGCCCCTTAACGGAAACCGTATTGTCATCAGCTATTTTTACCTCAACTCCCTGGGGAATTGCTATAGGTAATTTTCCTATACGTGACATGCTTGCACCTCCTCTTTACGTAGACTTACCAAACGTAGCAAAGCACTTCTCCGCCAACGCCCTGGAGTCTGGCTTCCTTGTCTGTCATGATTCCCTTTGACGTTGAAATGATTGCTATGCCAAGTCCTCCAAGCACCTTTGGAATATCTTCATTCTTTGCATATACTTTAAGTCCCGGTTTGCTTATTCTCTTTAAGCCTGTTATAACCTTCTGCTTGTTTGATCCATATTTAAGAGCTATTTTGATGACGCTTGTGTTTCCGCCATCGATTATTTCATAACCCTTTATATATCCTTCATCAAGCAGGATCTGCGCAATAGCCTTCTTCATATTTGAAACAGGAACATCAACCGTATCATGTTTGACTATATTGGCATTCCTGATTCTGGTTAACATATCAGCGATCGGATCAGTTGTAACCATTAATCTTAACCTCCCTTATACCGTAATTCATGGACTTCAGCTTACTTCGTCCATTTGGTGCTATGCACCTTAGGTAATTATCTGAAACTATATTTATGTTCATTCGATGTCCGGCGGACATCAACCTTGATAGCTTACCAGCTGGCCTTCTTGACACCAGGTATCTGTCCCTTATAAGCCAGTTCCCTGAAGCAAATACGGCAGATACCATACTTTCTCAGAACGGCGTGTGGTCTTCCGCACAGCCTGCATCTTGTATATGCTCTGGTCTTATATTTTGGTGTCGCCTGCTGTTTTAACATCATAGACTTCTTAGCCACAATTTTACCTCCTTCGCGAAGTATTTACTACTAGCTTGCATAAGGCATTCCGAGGAGTTTCAAGAGTTCTCTTGCTTCCTCGTCAGTCTCGGCTGTGGTTACGAATATTATATCCATACCCCTTATTTTATCAACTTTATCATATTCAATTTCCGGGAATATGAGCTGTTCCTTTATACCAAGCGAGTAATTTCCTCTTCCGTCAAATGCCTTGGAGGATACTCCTCTAAAGTCTCTAACTCTTGGAAGGGCTACATTTAAGAGTTTGTCAACGAACTCGTACATCTGCTCGCCGCGGAGTGTAACCTTCGCGCCTACGGACATTCCCTGTCTTACCTTAAACGATGCAACTGATTTTTTAGCTTTTGTTATAACAGGCTTCTGGCCTGAAATCGTTCCAAGCTCTGCTACTGCAGCGTCCAGCCCCTTTGCATTGTCCTTAGTATCTCCCAAACCCATATTTATTACTACCTTCTCAAGTTTTGGTATCTGCATTACGCTTTTATATTGAAACTTCTGCATCATTGCAGGAGCAACTTCATTCAGGTATTTCTCTTTCAGTCTGGCCATTTATTATTTACCTCCCTTCAGCGATTATTTGTCTAGAACTTCGCCGCAGTTTCTGCAGTATCTTACTTTTGTTTTGTCATCCAGTATCCTGTGTCCCAGCCTAACGCCCTTCTTGCACTTGTCGCACCAAAGCATTACCTTGGAACTGAATATCGGTGACTCCTGGTGTATTATACCACCCTGCTGCGCATTCTTTCCAGGCTTCTTGTGCTTTACGCTCATGTTTATGCCTTCTACAAGAACCTTGTCTTCCTGTGGTAAAGCTATCAGCACCTTTGCCTTCTTGCCCTTATCCTTGCCGGAGACCACCACTACCATATCTCCCTTTTTAACATGTAAT
>CAZNMO010000123.1:0-1753 GCA_964574195.1 uncultured Clostridiaceae bacterium
CTGATTTTACTTAATACAGGAAATGCAGTGGGTATCTGCCTGCGGTAGAAGGGAGATACCCTTTTTTACCGCAGGCTCTGAGGTTTGAATACTACCTGGATAGCCTTCTGATGTTCTCGTTGCGGACTTCTTCGTTGTAGTCGGGGTCATCAATGAACCCTGAATCCTCACCGAAGAAGATCACACCACCGCCGTTGACCATGTTTTGTATGGGGATAATTGAAGTGCTGGTTCTTTTTCCATCACTATCTCGATACATTTTCTTCACCTCAGTATTAGCATACCCATAAGCGGTTCGAATAATATTGTTCAGTGGCAGAATGATGCGACGTATTTCGTTGCGGGTTGCGCGTTACGCGTCGCGAAACAGAAAAATGCGACAATGTCGCATTTTTCTTATTTAGTACAATTGTGAAATGCTCAGGGGGTCTGTGTTCCAGCTGTCTATTTCAAACTGCTGCTTGTATTGTCTTGAGAGCACTAGCTTGTATTTTACTACGTTCTTGCCGTCGTCTATCAGTATCTTGACCTTGGCGTTGGTTGATCTTTCTGAATTTTCTGCCCTGTGAGGGTCGCTCATGGACCAGAGCTCTATTTCACCTACCTGGAAGGTCAGCTTATCGGAATTAGCCATAAGGTCCTCCACGATCTTTCTCTGTGCAGCCCGGAATTCATTATCTTCTTCAGCGATCCAGTATTTTAATGCCAGCGCACCTTTTCTGTCTTCTATATCGGACAGGTGCTTTTTTACAATTGTGGTTATATCGGTCACTTCCTTAGAAGCGGGATGGGTCGAGAAACCGGTTATATACCATTTTTCCCCCACCTTGACCATCTCAACGGAATTGATATAGTACAGCGCAAGGTTTACAGAAGCCTTGGTTCCCAAAAACTCAAGCCTGTCGAAGTAGACCGTGGGAGGTATATGATCCTCACGCTGATTTGTAGGTATAGGCATATTATATCTTTTGAAATCCACCAGTTTGTTTTCAAGGGCCTCCTGGGGAACGGGATCATAGGTGTTCATATAAATTTCCTTTGCCTTGCTTTCATACTTTTCATAAGTATCATTGAATTTGTAATCCAATTGCATCATCTTCAGCAAGGTAGTCTTTATACCATAAAGATCAGGATCATCGCTCTTCTTTATATCTTGGTGCACCCTGAGATTTGCCGCATCCACCTCGATGCTGTTTTCACCGTAGCCGCTTAGTACAAACAGCTTATTTTCAGCAGGACTCAGATAAAAAGTGGGCGACGACAGCTTTACGGATGTTTTATCCATGGTTTTGGAATTCACCTTTACCAGTACATACCTGAGCGGGCTGTCCAGCTCGTCATTCAATGTGGTGTAAATTATATCCCCTGTGGATCTCATTATACGGGAGCAGAAAATCGGTCCTGTTTCTATGGATTTGCTTTCAAGGGTCTTTAAATTGACTATGTTCAGATCGCTCATATAGTCCCTGGTATATATGACATTGGTATTATCGGAATCGGTATACATACCGTTTGCAATGCTAGTAAAGCTTTTGCTGTTGAAATCATAGAAAGCGATCATATCATTATAGTCATTGTTTTTCATCTGCACAATATAGCTGGCATCATTGAATTTACTTTTGATAAAAGGAGTATAGCTGTTCACTGCTATGGATATGAATTCCCTAGAGGCTATATCAAATTCCATACGGGAATTTATCATCAGGCTTTTTGAATCCTTTGACCAGCTCAGAGTGTTGTAGGAATTCCATTT
>CAZNMO010000123.1:1763-14167 GCA_964574195.1 uncultured Clostridiaceae bacterium
TTTTCCGCCGAAACCAACTTCTGCAGCTGTCCTGTCAGGCAGTTATACAGGAATATATTACTGCTGCCGTCAATAAAGGCAAGGAAGTTTCCTGATTCATCAAAGCGGAAATCCTTAAGCGAAAGAAACTTGCCAAGCTCCTTGGTGGAGCTGTCTGTTGTATTTATGGCATAAAGGCTCACTTCCTGCACCAGGTTTCCCACGACGATGCTGCGGTTGAAATCATCTGCAGTAGTACTGCCGGTAGCCTGATAAGCCAACACTATGCTGTAATCGGGAGATACAGCCAGCGGCTTCATTGCGGCATCTATCTTGCCTATAGCTTCAACATACTTTTCTATAGGGTATTTCTGGGATTCTATATTCAAATGTGCATAGGGGCTTTTTGCCGTTTTGACCTCGTCGGTATTTTGTTCCTCTATCACAACCAGCTGTCCCTTCCTTACAGTGCAGCCAGACAGCAGCAAAGCTGCTATTGTTAAGATCAAAATCAACCTTTTCATAAATTTCCTCCAGCTCCGCTTCATACTATGTCTACGGTAATTTTTGTGCCTTTGTCCGGAACACTGTCGATCTCTATGCTCCAGCCATGCTTCTCTACTATTTCTTTGACTATTGAAAGTCCCAGGCCCCAACCCTCGTTATGACTGTTTCTGGACTTATCGACCATATAATAGGGTTCGAACAGGTTCTTGAGGTTTTGCCGGTCGATACCGCAGCCGTAGTCTGTTATCTCCAGCTTGACCTGCTTCTTTTTCTTCAGGCTTATGTCTATATAAGGAGAGTTGCTGTACTTGATGGAATTATCCACAATATTAATTACCAACTGCTTGAAATAGTCAGGGTCGACCTTCCAGGTGATTTCCTCCAGTTCTAGCCTGCAGTTAATATTGTATCTTTTCATTTTGTATTGCATCGATTCGCAGGCATCTTCAACAAGTCCCTTAAGGTTCGCTTCGGATTTGTTCAGTTCTATGCTGTAGTTTTTCAGCTTGGAAAGCTCCAGGAGCTTTTCCATCATCTTGAGCATCCTTTTACCTTCGGAGGTTATGTAATAAAGGCTTTTGTCCCTTACATCCTCATCGTTAGTCTTCCACAGCAGCTCCGCATAGCCCAGAATGGTGGTAAGAGGGGTGCGAATCTCATGGGTGAAATTATCGAAGAAGTATTTCTGTTTTTCCTTCTCATAATTAAGCTTGTTTATCATATCCTTGATACTGTCTGCCATTGAGTTGAAGGTGTCCGACAGCTCACCGACTTCGTCGCGGGTCTGGATGACAGCCCGGCTTTCAAAATTACCTTCGGAAAACTGCCTTGTTGCTTCATTCAACACCTTTATTGGATTGGTCAGCCTGTTTGATATGATAGTACTGCCCAACATCATGAAGATAGAGAGGAAGAGGCCTGTGAATACAAACATTTTAATGGTATTGCTCTTCATATTGTCCACTTCGGTAAGGTCGTAAATAAAACCCAGTGAATAGGTATACCTGTTGCTTATGTTTACAGGCACGGCGTAGTAAAACACCCTTTTACCGCCGGTGGTAACAAAGTATGCCTTGTTCTTCTTGAAGGTTTCCTTGATTTCAGGCCTGATAGGAGCTTTGGGGTTTGAGGCCTCGTCGGAATCGCCAAGCAACTCATTGCCATAGAATATCTGCACCCGGCATTTGACCAGCTCGTGAAGGACGGCAGCCAGGTAGTTGGCGCTTGAATTCATAATGGTGGGGATCTCAAAATCATTGGGAGCCTTGCTGAGTGCATATTGTTCTATGTAGATGGCTGAGTAATTTCCCTGGTTCTCCAGATACCGAAGCGTGGTACTCAGATTGTAGTTGTCCGTTATTCCGGTGATTATGGTTCCAAGAATCACAAGCATGAAAAAAAGAGCACCCATATTAAGTGCTATGATCTTGTGCTTGAGTTTCATGACTGTACCTCAAATTTATACCCTATTCCGAATACTGTCTTAATGAAAAAACTGTATTTTCCCAGCTTTTTTCTCAGCCTCTGGACGTGCATGTCTACAGTACGGCTGTCTCCTATGTACTCGAACTTCCATACTAGCTCAAGAAGGTTCTCTCTGGAAAATACCTTCCGCTGGTTTTCGCATAACACTATAAGGAGGTCATATTCCTTGGGCGTAAGTATCATTTCTTCACCGTCAATATATACTTGTCTTTCCAATGTGTTTACCATGATCGGTCCATATTGGATAATGGTATCGTCCTTCGAGCTTCCGGATTTGTCGATTCTTCTGAGGACGGTCTTTATCCTTGCGGTCAGCTCACGGCTGTCAAAGGGCTTGGTTATATAATCATCCGCCCCCAGACCCAGGCCGTAGAGCTTGTCCTTTATATCGTTCTTGGCTGTGAGCATTATAATAGGTATATTCAGGCTCTGAAGCCCTTTACACACCTCAAAACCGCTAATATCGGGAAGCATAATATCAAGCAGTATCAAGTCAGGTGAAAATATCGGAGCTGACTTCAATGCCTGCTGCCCGGTATAGCATACACAGGTATCGAAGCCTTCCAGTTCAAGATTTATCTTTATCAGGTCAACAATAGCCGGTTCGTCATCTACTATAAGTACTTTCAACAAAATCACCTGCCTGTTCAAATATGTTATTGGTTAGGATACCGTTTGTCACATACATAATAATTTTATCATAAATGCTGCGGGGTTGTTGTATATAATTTGTAACATAACTATAAAAGAAGCTGTCGCAGCATTGGAAGAATGCGACTTGAGTAAGAGCAGAAGGCATAAGATTCTTCGCTGCGCTCAGAATGACACTTGTCTGTCATCCTGAACATAGTGAAGTATCTTGGATTTCAATGTTATATTCTTTGTGGCAACTGCAAATTACCTATTTACAGGTTGAATTGAATTCCTCTTTGATGTTTTTCAGCAGTTCCTTGTCAGTCAGTACGTCGTAGCCTGTCAGGGCAAGAGCGCAAGCCCCTTTGATGATCGCATCGTGGGCTTTGTCGGTGAGGGTGGCGTTCCTGAATTCGACAGTATGGCCGACCAGCTTGTTATCGGATATTGAGATACATGGATGTACGGCAGGAACTACATAGCTGACATTTCCCATATCCAGTGAGCCAAAGCTGCCTCTTGGGGGGTTTATCTCATCAACTCCCACAAGCCTCAGGTTCTCGTTGAAGGCTCTTGAAAGCCTCTGATTGGTATTCATATTATCATAGGAAGTCTCATAATTGCTTATTTCCAGGGAAGCTCCGGTCATTAGAGCGGCGCCCCGGGCTATATTCTTTACCTTCTCGGTCAATTCCATAAGATAGCTGCGCTGACCGGCTCTTACATAGAATTGTGCCACAGCTCTGTCCGGCACTATATTCGCCGCCTTGCCGCCTTCAGTGATTACCCCGTGTATACGAACATCCGGGGTGACATGTTGCCTCAGTGCATTTATTCCATTGAAGGTAAGTATTACTGCATCCAGCGCATTTATTCCCTCATGGGGAGCGGAGGCTGCATGACTTGCCTTTCCTTTGAACTCAAACTGAATAGCGTCCAGAGCCAGGGACGAACCGCTCTCACTGGTCTTGTCATCGGGATGAAGCATCATTGCTGCATCAATATCAGCAAGGATTCCTTGCTCCGCCATATCAACCTTGGCTCCTGAGGTCTCTTCGGCGGGAGTGCCCAATACGACAATTCGGCCGCCTGCCTTGTCAAGGACGCTACCAAGTCCTGCTGCAGCTCCAATGCCCATGGTCCCTATCATGTTGTGGCCGCAGCCGTGACCAATTTCCGGCAGGGCATCATATTCACAAAGGAAAGCAACGGAGGGACCTGGTTTGCCGCTGTCCAGAACAGCCCTGAAGGCTGTGGGCCTTCCCACGATGCCTGTCTCCACGGTGAAGCCCTTATCCCTGAGGAAGGCTGTAAGTCTGTCTGCCGCTACATACTCCTGGTTCCCAAGCTCGGGATTGCTGCATATGAAATCGCTTATTTCGCATAACTGTTCTTTGAGTGTTTTTATATTACTTATAATTATCTCTTTCATAACTGGCTCCTTTCAGAAAACATACCGATGAAAGCTTTTTCAGTTTATTTATTCCTGTTGGTATTTATATTATACAATAATTTTCCTTGTACCAATATATAAAATCTGTTTAAACCCCGATTAAACAGATTTGTGTTACCTTGATTTTTATTTGTGACGAAAAGTTCTACACTAGTGTCCATTAGTCGCAAATCATAATGCATATATCTGCCGCAAATTATTTAAATTGATATAGAAAAGGTCTCAGTTAAAGGTTAAAATGGGGATATATAGCACTTTCTTTTGCTTTTAATTTTTTAGTATGGGGGTTAACACAATGCAGAAAGAGGATCAGAAAAGCCTGTTAAAGGGTATACTTACCCTGTCGATTCCCACGATGATGGGCATGATGTTTGAAATGCTCTATGAAATCGTAGACATGGCCTGGGTTGCAAGACTGTCGATCAATTCAGTGGCGGCAGTAACCATATTTGCAACCATATGGTGGATACTGAACATGGTAAATGACATTGTCGGGACCAGTTCTGTAAGTATCATTTCACGGTTCTATGGATCGGGGAACACGGAGAAGACCATAGAAGCCATAGAACAGACGATCATATTTAAATTCCTGCTAGCTCTAATAGTCGGTATAGCGATGAGCTTCATAATACCCTTCATATTGGCTCCATTGGCAGTGAACCGTGAGGTGCTGGAGCTTTCGACCTTGTATGGCAGGATAAGGCTGATCACACTCCCTCTGGCTTTCTCATCGTATACAGTAAATACTGCACTGAGATGCATAGGGGATGCGAAAAAGCCCTTTTATATAATGGCTTTCTCCGGGGTGTTGAACGCTATACTTGACCCGATAATGATATTCGATGTTATTCCCTATGTGGGCATAAGGGGGATGGGAATGGGGATCGCAGGGGCAGCTTATGCCACGGTTATTTCCCAGGCCTTGGCCTTCTTCATCGGACTTTATATACTCATGTCAGGCAGGACCCATGTAAGAATAAGCTTCAAGAGAGGGATATATTTTGTAAGAGATCTGGATATGAAGCTGCTGACCATCGGCCTGCCCACCGGGATAGAGGGGCTGCTGAGAAATATGGGGGCTTTTCTTGTGATGAGGTTCATTGCCTCTTATGGAGTAGGTGTTGTAGCGGCATACGGGATATGTTCAAGAATAGTGGGACTGGTTTCCATGCCGGTATTCGGCCTGGAAATGGGTACCAGTGTTATTGTGGGACAGCGTCTGGGAGCTTGTGATGTCGATAGTGCGGAGAAGGCAGGTTATCTTACTGCCAAGGTTTCCTTTCTTATATTATTGGCGGCAGGTACACTGCTTTTTATATTCCCTGCTGCGATCATGAGTATTTTTACCGACAGTAAAGAGATAATAGATATTGGAGTTGTTTTTCTCAGGTATTTTGCGGTAGCATCATTGTTTATGGGGCCTGCAGGCTCGCTGGCTTCGATACTATTCGGCGCCGGTGATAATGTTCCCTCAATGCTGGGGGCATTGATATCCATATGGCTGGTTCAGCTTCCGCTGCTGTTTGTTTTTGTCACAGTTATGGGCTTAAGCGTGGAATGGGTCTGGGCGACCTACATATTCGCCTATATGGTGCAGCTGCTTGTTGTCATTTACTTTGTAAAGAAAGGCAAGTGGAGGGATAAGTGCGTGATATAGACACGAACAAGTGGGGGTGGATAGTATCTGCCCAAACAAATAATTGATATTAAGAGAGGTATTATGATTATGCAAAAGGGTTCAGGAATCCCGAAAAGAAATGAGATACCACAGGAATTCAAATGGAGGCTTGAGGATATATATGCTTCCAATGACCTGTGGGAAAAGGACTATCAAGAGTTAAGGTCAATGACTGCGCTGCTGTCTGCCTACAGGGACACATTGGCTGAAAGCGCCTCCAACCTATTGGGTTGTCTCAAATTGAGCACCGAAATGACAAGGCTTTATGAGAAGGCATATGTTTATGCTCACATGAGAAGCCACGAGGATAGCACCAACACATTATACCAGGGCTTTGCGGACCGCGCCGACTCCCTTGGAGTGACTGTGAACAGCGCTAATTCCTTCATAGTTCCTGGGATACTGGCTATACCTGATGATAGGCTCAAGGGCTTTCTTGCAGAAAGCGAAGGCTTGAGGTTCTACGGCAAGTATCTGGATGAGATCATAAGGATGAAGCCTCACGTGCTGAGCGCAGCTGAGGAACAGCTGATGGCCATGACCGGGGAGATGGCCCAGGCTCCGGGGGCGATATTCAACATGCTCAATAATGCCGATATTAAGTTTCCGGTGATAAAGGATGAAACAGGCAATGATATAGAGCTTACAAAGGGCAGGTATACCCAGCTTATGGAAAGCCGGGACCGCAGGGTCAGAAAGGATGCATTTGATGCGATGTACGGCACCTATACCAAGCAGAAGAATACATTGGCTGCACTGCTCAATGCCAATGTCAAAGCCAATATATTCAATGCCAGGGCAAGAAAACACGCTTCGGTAAGGGAACAATCCCTTTTTGAGGACAATGTTCCGGTAGCGGTATATGACAATCTTATAAATGCAATGCATGACAACATGCATCTGATGCATAGGTATGTAAAGCTGAGGAAGAGGCTTATGGGTCTTCCAGAGCTGCATATGTACGACCTGTATGTGCCGATGATAGATCAGGTAAAGCTGGAGATACCCTTCGAGGATGCAAAGCAGCTGGTCAGGGAAGGCTTGAAGGTACTGGGCGAAGGCTATTCAAAGGATCTTGAAGCAGGGCTCAGCTCAGGCTGGATAGATGTTTATGAAAATGAAGGCAAGAGGAGCGGAGCATATTCCTGGGGCTGCTATGACTCACATCCTTATGTGCTTCTGAACCACGCCGACAATCTGAACCATATGTTCACCCTGGCTCATGAAATGGGGCATGCTCTGCACAGCTTCTATTCCGACAAGAGCCAGCCATATATATATGCACAGTACAAGATATTCGTGGCAGAAGTGGCCTCTACCCTTAACGAAGCTCTGCTCATGGATCACCTTTTGAAAACTACCGAAGACAAGAAAAAGAAGCTTTACCTGCTGAACTACTTTATGGAGCAGTTTAGGACCACCGTATACAGGCAGACCATGTTTGCCGAGTTCGAAAAGCTGATACATGAAAAGGCAGAGGCGGGCGAACCTCTCACATCGGAGTTGCTTTGCTCCATTTACAGGGAGCTGAACATCAGCTACTATGGCCCGGACATGGTGGTAGATGAGCATATAGACATGGAATGGGCAAGGATACCTCATTTCTATTCCAGCTTCTATGTGTACAAATATGCAACGGGCTTCTCGGCGGCCATGTCCATATCAAGGCAGATACTGGAGGAAGGCCGACCTGCGGTGGATAGATACTTGAAATTCCTGCAGAGCGGCGGTTCCGATTATCCTATTGAACTGCTCAAGATAGCAAATGTGGACATGTCAACGACAGAACCTGTGGACAGCGCCCTGAAGCTGTTCGGCAGCCTGCTTGACCAGATGGAGGAGCTGCTGAAGAAATAAATATCTTTATGTAGTTGAAATTTTCAGGGATTTGTTATAGAATATTATTTGTCAGTAATTAAAGTGGGGGTATAGCTCAGCTGGGAGAGCGCTTGAATGGCATTCAAGAGGCCAGCGGTTCGATCCCGCTTATCTCCACCAAATATTGTAGTTTCAAGGGTTTGAAGGATTAAGGTTCAACTAAAAATAAAGTGGACATTGAATGAACTGTTTTGGGAGGCATTGAACACTTTATAGAGAATCAGACTTATAGCCCTTTTTCTTTTTCATTAATCAAAACACCTGAATTCTAATATTGAGATTTAGAAGGAAGGTGTTTATTATTGTATCAAGAAATTACTCTTTAGGACTTTATAGATGACAGAAAGCTCACAAATCCTTACGCTCATTCTCACAATTGTTATTCAAACACTCTTGACTTGCTTAAATTCTATTTATCCTTTAAACAGATTATGCACATCTCCTTCCATTTATAAAAAACTGTTGAAATTTGAAATATATAGTGTATAATAATCTATAGAAACCGATTACTTTATATTATTACTAAAAGAATGGTGTTGCATTTATGGCTAATAAAGAGAAACCGGTAAAAAAGGCTACAATTTATGACATTGCTACGAAAGCCGGTATATCAACCGCTACTGTATCCAGGGTCCTTAGCAACAGCAGCTATCCAATAAGCAAGGAAATCCGGAAAAAGGTATTGGATACGGCGGCGGAATTGAACTATTCTCCCAATTTGATAGGTAGAATGCTGAAAAAAAGTGAGAGCAGGGATATAGGTGTTATTATCCCTAACATATCAAACCCGTTTTATCCGCAACTGGTTCTGGGAATTGAAACAGAAGCAAGGAAGCATGGGTTTAATATATTATTGTGCAATTCCTTCCGGGATGTTGCCAACGAAAAGAAATACATAGAGTCAATGTACCAGAAGCAGGTCAAGGGCATAATATTATCTACCATCAGAGAAGAACACGATTTCTTGAAAAAGCTGTGTGAAAACGGCTTAAAGGTTGTTGGCTTCGACCAGAACATTGAGGGTTTACAATGCAACAAGATAAGCTTCGATTTTACTGCGGGCGGGATTATGGCTGTGGATTACCTTGTAAAAATGGGACATAAAAAGATTGCATTTGCAACTGCCCCGCTCACTAGAAGAAGCCGCAGGGAGATATTCAGCGGATATAAGCTGGGCTTGATGAAAAATAATATAGAATTTACAGATGACTATATATATCTTATAGAGGTTGAAAAAGAAGTTGAGAATGGTACCTTTGAATTTGAGAGTGGGATAGATATTGCTAGGAAATGCCTTACAGCAGCAAACAAGCCCACTGCTATTTTTGCGGTCAATGATATAACTGCAATGGGTATAATGCATGGCCTCATCAGCTGCGGAGTAAGGATCCCGGAGGATATTTCCGTGATTGGCTTTGATAATATTGAATTTTCTGCTATGGTTAATCCTGCCCTTACTACAATTAATCAGCCATCCTTTGAAACTGGCAGGCTTGCATGCAAAACTCTTATTGAAAGCTTTGAAGAGACCGAAAACAACTATATTTCCTTTAAGCTGGAGCCTACGCTTATAGAAAGAAAATCAGTAAGAAATTTAAATATATAACCTTCTATTTTTTTGTTTTTATAGAAATCGATTACTGATTAATTTATTGGTTGAAAGGAGGATGACTTATGAATATCATTAACGAAACAAAGGCAGAAAAACTCAAAGTAAAACTTTACAGCACCAGAAAGGATATGGGCGAAGCAGCTGCCTATGAAATGTCGGTTGTACTGAAGCAATTATTAAAAGAGAAGGATCAGGTAAATGTAATTTTTGCTGCTGCACCATCCCAGAATGAATTTCTTGAAGCCTTGATTAACACAGAAGGTATCGAATGGAACCAGGTGAATGCTTTTCACATGGATGAATACATCGGACTAGATGAAAACGCTCCCCAGAGATTCGGTAACTTCTTAAGGGATAGAATATTTGGTAAGGTTGAATTTAAGTCTGTTTATTATATTGACGGAAATTCAGGCAGTGCTGAAGCAGAATGCAAGAGGTATACTGCTTTACTTGAACAGTACCCTGTTGATATTGTATGCATGGGAATAGGCGAAAACGGCCATATAGCCTTCAATGATCCTCATGTTGCACTTTTCAGGGATAGTAAGCCGGTGAAAGTGGTGGAGCTTGATAATAAATCCAGGGAGCAGCAGGTAAATGACGGCTGCTTCAAAAAGCTGGGCGATGTGCCTACTCATGCACTGACACTTACCATACCTGCTCTCATGTCAGCAAAGTACATATTCTGTATAGTACCTGGCAAGGCTAAGGCTGAGGCCGTCGCAAGAACCATAAAGGGAAGCATCGATGAAGCCTGTCCGGCCTCTATTCTCAAGACCCATGACCACGCAACACTGTATATAGAAAAAGACAGTGCTGCGAATATTTAGATTAAGCTACCATAGAAATTCATTCATTACATCAATTAATTTTTACAAAGGCGGAGGGATAGTTAATTGAAGAGGACAAAAATCATTAACGGAAAGATCCTTACTCCTTACAGGATAATTGACGGGGGAACAATTGCTTTTGAAGGCGGGAAAATTATCTATGTAGGCCAAGGGGATATCGAAGCTGGTAACTGCACTATAATTGATGCCAAAGGAAACTATGTTTCACCCGGTTTTATTGATATTCATACCCACGGAGGCGGTGGACACGACTTCATGGACGGCACCTGTGAGGCCTTTCTGGGTGCAGCCGAAAAGCACGGCATACACGGTACTACATCAATAGTTCCGACTACTTTGACCAGTACAAATGAAGAATTGAAGCAAACCTTTGCGGCTTTCCGGGAAGCAAAGGCCAGGAACAAAAAGGGTGCACAGTTCCTGGGCTTGCATCTTGAGGGCCCGTATTTTGCAATGTCTCAAAGAGGCGGACAAGACCCAAGATATATAAAAAATCCGGATAAGGCAGAATATGAAGAGATACTCGGACTGTCAGAGGATATTGTGAGATGGAGTATTGCTCCTGAACTGGATGGAGCAATAGAACTGGGAAGGACTTTAAAAAGCAGAGGAATACTTCCCTCTATAGCCCATACCGACGCTGAATATGAGCAGGTGCAGGAAGCCTTTGAAAACGGCTATACTCATGTAACCCATTTATATTCCGGAATGTCGGGAGTACATAGGAGAAATGCGTACAGGTATTTGGGAGTTGTCGAAAGTGCCTTTCTCATTGATGATATGACTGTTGAAATAATAGCTGACGGATGCCACTTGCCGCCGGCCCTTATAGAGCTCATTTACAAAATAAAGGGGCCCTCAAGGATCGCACTGATAACTGATTCACTGCGGGGAGCCGGAATGCCTGAAGGTGAGAGCATATCAGGAAGCCTGAAAAACGGGCAGAAGGTCATTATCGAAGATGGTGTTGCCAAGCTTTTGGACAGAACTGCCTTTGCTGGAAGCGTTGCTACTGCCGACAGGCTTGTCAGAACTGTTTCAAAGCAGGCAGGCATACCACTTTTAGATGCTGTAAAAATGATGACAAGCACTCCTGCTGAAATTATCGGAGTGAATAAGGAAAAGGGCAGTTTGGCTGAAGGCAAGGATGCCGATATACTTATCTTCGATGATGACATCAATATCAAAATGACTGTAATTGGGGGCGAAGTAGTATATGCCTCACAGCTCTAGAACTAATGTAGCAGGAAGCCAATTAGCTCAGTTAAACAACAAGAAATAATTTCTTGTTGAAAATACTCAATTTACATCAATGTAAATTGGATCAAATGAATAAGGGGGATAAAAATGAAAAGTAAACTTTCGGTACTACTCATCTTTGTTTTACTTACTACCATGTTATTCAGCGCATGCGGTTCTGCAAACACAAACCAACCGGCTCCCGCAAACCCATCTGACTCAAATGCTCAGGCAGCTCCTGCAGAGGAAAAAATTACTATTAAGCTTTCAGGGATAAAGACTCCTGAGGATCCTGCCAGCCTGGCAATGGAACGCTTTGCAGAGATTGTAAACAGCGATACCTCTGCCAACATTACCGTTAAAACCTTCAACAACAGCGTGCTGGGTTCTGTCAACGATATGCTGAGCGGTATGCCGACAGGAATAACAGATATGTTCTATAACACCTTATCCTGCTACAGCTGGCTTGAAGGCGCAAAGAAATTCAATGCTGTAACAGCTCCTTTCATTTGGGGCAGTTATGAAGAAATGCAAGCATTCCTGGATTCAGAAGTTTCCAAACAGTGGTTTGAAGAAGCCGCTGCGTCAACAGGTGTGCGCGTACTCGCTGCAAAGGGAGAACTTCCCCCAAGACAGCTGACCTCCAATAAACCCGTTAAAAATGCCGATGGCTTTAAAGGTTTGAAGGTCAGAACAGCTGAAGCCGCACTGGTTCAGCAGACAATGAAAAAGCTGGGCGCTACTCCCGTTGTCGTACCCTTTGCCGACCTGTACCTGGCACTCAGACAGGGAACAGTTGATGCGCAGGAAAATAACTTCATAACAGTCAAGAATAGCAGTCTTTATGAAGTTCAGAAATATTTCATGAAAACCGACTATATCAGAGACGTCCCCGCAATATTCATCAGTGAGAACCTGTGGAAGAAAATGTCACCTGCACAGCAGGCCCTTGTCCAGAAAGCAGCTATCGAAGCAGTAAATCTTGAGGCAGAAAAAATCGCTGCTTCCATGGATGAGACCATGAAATTCCTCAATGAAAAAATGACTTATGTTGAGATTGATGTAAAGTCCATTCAGGATAAGCTAGGC
>CAZNMO010000124.1:0-985 GCA_964574195.1 uncultured Clostridiaceae bacterium
ATATCAGCCGCAGCTTCCTGGATACCAACGGAGTTAAACAGAGCACAAAAGCAGTTATAGCTGCACCTGCTGAGGCTGGTTTCTTCAAAAGCTATGAAACTGTGAAGATAACCGGTGAGGCGCTAAAGGGAAAGTGGCTTGAAAACCTCGGGGATCTCAATGTTTGCAGCCAGAAAGGTCTTGTCGAAAGGTTCGACAGTACCATAGGCTCGGGCAGTGTGCTGATGCCTTTTGGAGGCGTATACCAGGAGACTCCTTCTGAGGGGCTGGTTATGAAGCTCCCATTGATAAAAGGGGATACAAATACCGCCACGATAATGACCTGGGGCTATAACCCCAAGCTGGCAAAATGGAGCCCCTTCCATGGAGCCGTATATGCCGTGGTGGAGGCAGTGGCCAAGGTGGCGGCCCTAGGCGGCGAGCACCGCAATATAAGGCTTACACTACAGGAATACTTTGAGAAGCTGGGAAAGGACCCGGAAAAATGGGGAAAGCCCACGGCTGCATTGTTGGGCGCGCTGTATGCCCAGAGGCAGCTCTCCATACCTGCCATAGGAGGAAAGGACAGCATGTCCGGGACCTTCAAGGATATAAACGTTCCTCCTACGCTGGTTGCTTTTGCTGTTAATGTGGCAGAGGCAGACAGGATAGTATCACAGGAATTCAAGAAAGCAGGAAGCCCTGTGGTGCTCTTGAGGGCATACCGAGATCCTCAGGAACTGCCTGACTTTGACAGATTGAATGCGATATACGGTAAAGCCCATGAGCTTATAAACAAGGGCGAGGTGTTAGCCTCAGGAACGGTAAGGACCGGCGGTATAGCTGCAGCAATAAGCAAAATGTGCTTCGGCAACAGGCTGGGCTTCTGCTTCGAAGCACCGGGGGAGACCGACAATATGTTCACGCCGGATTACGGCTCCATATTGCTGGAGCTCCAGAGCAGCAGCGATATCGATGACCTGCTCAAGGGTACGGAATATGAGTT
>CAZNMO010000124.1:995-13897 GCA_964574195.1 uncultured Clostridiaceae bacterium
CTTATAAAGCATGGAGCCCGGTATTGGAAAAGGTATTCCCCACCACTACGGAGGAGATAGCCGGCAAGCCGGAGAATATATATTATAATGATGCGAAAAAAGTCGTTTCTTCTGCAAAATATGCAAGACCGAGAATACTCATACCTGTTTTCCCTGGCACCAATTGCGAATATGATACTGCAAGAGCTTTTGAAGATGCGGGAGGTATCCCGGAGCTGCTTGTATTCAGGAATATAACACCGGAGGATATAGAGGACTCCATAACCAGAATGATCAAAGCTATCGGAAACTCTCAGATGATCGCTCTTCCGGGAGGCTTCAGCAGCGGAGACGAGCCTGAAGGCTCAGGAAAGTTCATAGCGACTGCCTTCAGGAATCCCCGTGTAAAGGAAGCAGTCATGAAGCTCCTGAAGGAAAGAGACGGACTAATGCTGGGCATATGCAACGGCTTCCAGGCGCTTATCAAGCTGGGGCTTCTGCCTTATGGCGAGATAAGGGATATCGATGAGGACTCACCAACTCTCACCTATAACAGGATAGGAAGACATGTATCCTGCATGGTGAGAACAAAGGTAGTATCAACATTATCCCCATGGTTTGCCAATTCAAAGGTCGGTGATATACACACCATAGCAGTGTCACACGGCGAAGGAAGGTTTGCAGCAGATAGGTCAGTTATGGATCAATTGATAGTAAATGGACAGGTGTCCACACAATATGTTGACCCCGATGGCAATGCGACCTATAATGTAAGCTTCAATCCCAATGGGTCTATTGACGCTGTCGAAAGCATAACGAGCCCTGATGGCAGGATACTCGGCAAGATGGGGCATTCGGAAAGAACAGGAAGAAATGTGGCAATAAATGTACCCGGAAACAAGAATCAGCAGATATTTGCAGCCGGGGTTGAGTATTACAGATAGTTTTCTGAAACAATACAGAAAAGGAGAGATGCATGTGTCTTTTGAAAAACCAAAGGTCGCAGTTATAATGGGCAGTGATTCGGATCTGCCTGTTGTGAGGAAGGCAGTAGAGGTCCTCAAGTCCTTCGAGGTTGATTATGAAGTAAATGTAATGTCTGCCCACAGGACACCCGACAGAGCGGCAGAGTACGCAAAAAATGCTGAAAGCAACGGGTTTGAAGTCATAATAGCAGCAGCAGGCAAAGCTGCACATTTGCCGGGAGTGCTGGCGGCATTTACAACTCTTCCGGTAATAGGGATACCGATCAAATCATCTACATTGGACGGTCTGGATTCTCTTCTTTCCATAGTACAGATGCCCTCGGGCATACCGGTGGCTACTGTTGCGGTAGATGGAGCTGAAAATGCAGGACTGCTGGCGGTGCAGATGCTTTCAATCAAGTATGGCTTCCTCAGAGACAAACTGAAGGAGCACAAAGAGAAAATGAAACAGGATGTAATAAAAAAGGATGAAAAGATAAAAGGGGAGGTATTCTAATGAAAAAGCTGGAAATGATCTATGAGGGAAAAGCCAAAAAGGTATACAGGACAGACGATGAGATGCTTTATATAGTAGAGTACAAGGATGATGCTACAGCATTCAACGGACTCAAAAAAGGTACGATAGTAAACAAGGGTGTAATGAACAATGAGATTTCCGCAAGGCTCTTCAACCTCCTTGAGGAAAAGGGGGTGGAGACTCACCAGGTAAAGAAGCTGAGCGACAGGGAAGTATTGGTAAAAAGCGTCAAGATAGTTCCCCTGGAGGTACTGGTAAGGAATTATGCCGCAGGCTCCCTTTCAAAGAGGCTGGGCCTGGAGGAAGGCCTCAAGCTTAAGAGCACTGTGCTGGAATTCTGCTACAAGGATGATGCTCTGGGAGATCCAATGATCAATGACTATCACATCATGGCTATGGGCATAGCAACTCCTGAGGAAGTAGCAAAGATAACTGAGATGTCCTTCAAGATCAACGATATATTGAGTGAATACATGCTTTCAAAGGGTATAATACTGGTGGACTTCAAGCTGGAATTTGGCAAAACACCTGACGGAAAGATAATCCTGGCCGATGAAATATCACCTGATACCTGCAGGCTTTGGGATGCAGAAACTCATGAAAAACTGGACAAGGACCGCTTCCGAAGAGACCTGGGCAAGGTTGAAGAAGGCTACATGGAAGTAGTAAGAAGGTTAAGCTGATATATAGGTAACCAGTAATCCGCTTCAAAGCCTGACCCGGATCACGAAACACGAAACACGAAACGCGCAACTCGCAACCCTGCTTCGAAGGATCCGCGTAAAATTATTAGTATAGGAGATTGGTCATGTATAACGATATATTTGTAAAAGAGGATAAGCTTAAGGAAGAGTGCGGAATTATCGGCATATACGACAAGGGCAATATGGAGATAGAAAGCCTCACTTATTACGGACTTATAGCCTTGCAGCACAGGGGGCAGGAAAGCGCCGGAATAGCTGTGAACAGGGACGGTATGATAACCTGCTATAAGGAGATGGGCCTTGTATCTGAGGTTTTTGACAGCAAAATATTGAATCTTCTTAAAGGTGATATTAGTATAGGTCATGTCAGGTACTCTACATCGGGAGAAAGCTTTGCTGCGAATGCACAGCCACTTTTGGTCAAATACAGGAAGGGCAACATAGCTGTGGCTCATAACGGCAACCTGATCAATGCGGACTCCCTGAGGGAGCAGCTGGAGGACCAGGGGATGATTTTTTCCACCACCATCGACAGCGAAGTCATTGCAAGCCTTATAGCCAGGAATAGCAAGAACAGCATCGAGGATGCGATACTTGACACCATGGATACTATAAGAGGCTCCTATGCGCTGGTCATAATGACCAATGACAAATTGATAGGAGTAAGGGACAACCACGGACTACGCCCATTGGTCATTGGCAGGCGAGGAGAAGGCTATGTACTGGCTTCCGAGACTTGTGCCCTTGATACCATAGGCGCTACCTTCATAAGAGATGTCAAGCCCGGAGAGGTAGTTATAATTGAAGAAGGCGGCATAAGGAGCCTTCAGGCCAGAAAAGCTGAAAAGAAGGCTGTGTGCATATTTGAATATGTATATTTTGCGAGGCCGGACAGCATTATGGACGGAATAAGCATTTACCATGCCAGGGAGAATGCAGGCAGGATACTGGCAAAGGAGCAACCTGCCGAGGCGGATGTGGTCATTGGTGTACCTGATTCAGGAACTCCTGCGGCCATCGGTTATGCACAGCAGTCTGGAATCCCTTATGCAGTTGGTTTGATTAAGAACAGGTATATAGGAAGGACCTTTATACAGCCTTCCCAGGTCACAAGAGAGATAGGGGTTTCGTTGAAGCTGAATCCCCTGAAGGCAAATGTAGAGGGAAAACGTGTGGTAATGGTTGATGACAGTATCGTAAGAGGGACTACCAGTAAAAAAATAGTACAAGCGCTGAAGAATGCGGGAGCAAAGGAGGTTCATGTAAGAGTGAGCTCTCCTGTAGTTACGCATTCCTGCTATTTTGGTATAGATACACCGACAAAGAAGGAATTGGCCGGAGGTGTTGGGCGCATAGATGCAATAAGGAAAAAAATCGACGCCGACAGCTTGGGCTACCTGAGCACCGAAGGCCTGCTCAACTCTGTTGGCAGCAGCGGAGAGGGCTATTGCACCGCATGCTTCTGCGGTGATTATCCAATGGATATACCCGAAGAGTGTATCAACCATGTGTGTGCCAAGAAGTAAAGAAATCATTTAATAGAGGTGTGATACTATGGATGAGAAATTGACATATAAGGCGGCGGGAGTAGACGTTGAGGCAGGCTATGAGGCTGTGAGATTAATGAAGCAGCACACAAAACGTACCATGATACCCGGAGTCCTTGGCGATCTTGGCAGCTTCGGCGGCTTTTTCGACCTGGAAAAATACAATTGCAAGAATCCTGTACTGGTCTCAGGCACTGACGGAGTCGGAACAAAGCTGGAAATAGCCTTTATGACCGGTAAGCATGATACTATCGGAATAGACTGTGTGGCAATGTGTGTCAATGATGTAGCCTGCCACGGGGCAAAACCGCTGTTTTTCCTTGATTATATAGGGACTGGAAAGCTGCAGCCTGAAGTGGCGGCAGACGTGGTAAAGGGTATATGCGATGGCTGTATAGAGGCAGGCTGCGCCCTTATCGGCGGAGAGACAGCAGAAATGCCGGGCTTTTACAAGGAAGGGGAATACGACCTGGCCGGTTTTACAGTAGGAATAGTGGATAAGTCTGCTGTTATAAACGGCAGCGGCGTGAAAGAAGGAGACGCCCTTATCGGCATAGCCTCCAGCGGTATTCACAGCAACGGCTATTCCCTGGTCAGGAAGCTGTTTTTTGAGTTAAATAGTTTTGATATAAATACAAGCTTTGATGAGTTGGATAACATTCTCGGAGAAGAACTGCTGAAGCCTACAAAGATTTATGTAAAAACAATACAGGCTTTGATGGAAAAGCACAAGCTGAACGGTATAGCCCATATCACCGGCGGCGGATTCATCGAGAACATACCCAGGACCATTCCTGCGGGCTTGAAAGCGGAAATCAAGCTCGGCAGCTGGGACATACTTCCGATATTCAAGCTGATGCAAAGACTGGGGAATATTGAGGAGAAGGAAATGCTCAATACCTTCAACATGGGGATCGGTCTGGTGCTGGCTGTGGATGCCTCGGAAGCGGAGGGTATTATCGGAACACTTGAGAAGCTGGGAGAAAAAGCCTATATTATCGGTAATGTCGTCAAGGGTGAAGGGGGCATAGGATTTTGCGGAAGGTAAGAATGGCAGTCCTTGTATCAGGAGGAGGCACCAATCTGCAAACGCTTATAGACTCGGTGGCAGCAGGCGGAATAAATGGCGAAATAGCGCTTGTAATATCTGACCGCGAGAAGGCTTATGCACTTGAACGCGCAAAAAGTCACGGCATAAAGGCAGTATATATAGACAGAAGGCATTGTGCTGAAAGGATAATGCAGGAGCTACGGGATATGGATATTGAGCTTGTTGTTCTTGCGGGCTTCCTTTCAATACTTGATATTGAGCTTGTAAAAGCTTATGAAGGACGGATAATCAATATACATCCCTCGCTTATACCTTCATTCTGCGGCAAGGGCTTCTATGGAGAAAAGGTACATAAGGCGGCAGTAGAATATGGGGTGAAGCTATCCGGTGCCACTGTTCATTTTGTTGATGAGGGCACCGACAGCGGCCCGATAATACTTCAGGAGGCTGTACAGGTTTATCCTGAGGATACAGCGGAGCAGCTGGCTGAAAGAGTGCTACAGGTGGAGCACAAGCTGCTGCCTGAAGCAGTCAGGCTTTATTGTGAGGGGCGCCTCAGGATAGAGGGGCGTAAGGTCATAATAAAATGAGAGGTGTGATGCCGGAATGATAAGAAGAGCGTTGATAAGCGTTTCGGACAAGAACGGTATAATTGAATTTGCCAGGGAGCTGGCAGCCAGAGGTGTTGAGATCATTTCAACCGGAGGTACTGCAAAGGCTCTCGAAGAGGCGGGAATCAAGGTCATAGGGATATCAGAGATCACAGGCTATCCGGAGTGCCTGGACGGAAGGGTCAAGACCCTCCATCCCAATATTCATGGGGGACTGCTTGCGATAAGGGATAATCAGGAGCACATGGGCAAGCTGAAGGAGCTGGGAATAGAAACCATAGATCTGGTCGTCGTCAACCTGTACCCTTTCAGAAAAACTATTGAAAAAGAAGGGGTAGAGCTTGCTGAGGCCATCGAGAATATAGATATAGGCGGACCTTCCATGCTGAGGGCGGCAGCCAAAAACTACAAATACGTTACAGTGGTCATAAACCCGGAAGATTACAGCAAAGTGCTTGACGAGATAGCGTCAAAGGGAGATACCGCCGAGTCCACAAGGTTTGAACTTGCAGCCAAGGTTTTTGCTCATACGGCAAGCTATGACACCTTGATAGGAAATTACCTGTGGGAAAAGGCGGGACTCCCAAAGTATCCAGAGACAATCACCATGACCTTTGAAAAGCTTCAGGACATGAGATATGGAGAAAACCCCCACCAGTCGGCAGCTTACTACAAGGAAATGAGAGCAATACCCGGGAGTATTGCGGCAGCAGTTCAGCTTCACGGCAAAGAGCTTTCCTTCAACAATATAAACGATGCCAATGCGGCACTGGAGACTCTGAAGGAATTCGATGAGCCTGCGGTTGTGGCAGTGAAGCATGCAAATCCCTGCGGAGTGGGAGTAGGAAAGGATATATATGAAGCGTATGTAAAAGCCTACAATGCCGATGACATATCCATTTTTGGCGGTATAGTCGCTCTTAACCGGGAGGTCGATGAGAGGACAGCTTTGGAAATAAGCAAGATATTCCTGGAGATAGTGATAGCTCCAGCATATACTGAAGAAGCACTCAAGATCATAACAGCTAAAAAGAATATCAGGATACTGAAGCTTGAGGATATATCCAAGAAGAATGCTTCAGGATCAGACCAGAAAAAGGTAGGAGGGGGACTCTTGATACAGGACTCCGACTGTATGGATTTTGATATTGCTGATATCAAGTATGTAACTGACAGAAAGCCAACGGAGGAGGAACTGAAGGATCTGCTCTTCACCTGGAAGGTAGTCAAGCACGTGAAGTCCAATGCAATAGTGGTGGGAAAAGCCGGTATGACCCTTGGGATAGGACCGGGGCAGACAAACAGGATATGGTCAACGAATATGAGCCTGGAGCGTTCAGGAGACAAGGCAAGGGGGGCAGTCATAGCCTCAGACGCATATTTCCCCTTTGGGGATGTTGTTGAAGCCGCGGCCAAGGCCGGCATAACGGCAATAATACAGCCGGGAGGCTCTGTAAACGACCAACTGTCCATAGATGCTTGCAATAAAAATGGAATAGCGATGATATTTACAGGCATGAGACACTTTAAGCATTAATGGGGTGATAATATGAAAATACTTGTTATCGGAAGCGGTGGCCGGGAGCATGCAATTGTTTCAAAGATAGCTGAGAGCAGGCTTGTGGACAAGGTGTATTGCGCTCCGGGAAACGGCGGTATTGCAGAGCTTGCAGAGTGTGTGGATATAAGCGTTGAGGATACTGAAGCCCTTAAGACTTTTGCGGTAAACAAAGGTATTGACCTGACTGTAGTGGGGCCTGAGGTACCTCTGAGCCTTGGGATAGTAGACAGTTTTGAAGGCCAGGGCATGAGGATATTCGGACCTTGCCGCAGGGGCGCGATGCTAGAGAGCAGTAAGGCTTTATCAAAGGATTTCATGATGAGGAACGATATTCCCACTGCTGCGTTCAAGGTGTATTTTGCTCCCGATAAGGCAAAGCAGGAGATAGACAGCTTCGGATATCCCGTAGTCATCAAGGCTGATGGCCTTGCGGCGGGAAAAGGAGTTATCATTGCGCAAAATAAGGAGGCTGCTTTTGCTGCCATTGATGAAATATTAAGCGATAAAAAGTTTGGCGAGGCAGGGAGCAGGATAGTAGTAGAAGAATTCTTGACCGGCCGTGAGGCTTCGATACTTGCCTTTGTAGATGGCAGAACAGCTGTGCCCATGGTAAGCGCACAGGATTACAAACGAGCCCTGGATAATGATTGTGGACTCAATACCGGAGGGATGGGAGCAGTTTCCCCGGCTTTCTATTATGACGAAAAGACTGCCAGGGTCGTTGAGAAGGATATAATCCAGAGGACTGTGGATGCCTTGAGGGCAGAGGGTATTATATACAAGGGAATCTTGTATTTTGGAATAATGATAACAGAAAAAGGCCCAAAGCTGCTGGAGTACAACGCCAGGTTCGGTGACCCCGAGACAGAGGTGGTGCTGCCCAGGCTGGAGACTGATCTGATTGAAATAATGAATGCAGTAATTGATGAAAGGCTTGAAGAACAAGCTATAAAATGGAAAGAAGAAAAGGCTGTATGCGTTGTGATGGCTTCAGGCGGGTACCCGGAAAGCTTTGGGAAAGGCTATGAGATCAAAGGCCTGGATGAGGCAGTAAAAGAGAAGGATGTCAAGGTTTTTCATGCGGGAACTAAAGCTTCAGAGGACAAGATCGTTACGGCTGGAGGCCGCGTACTGGTGGTAAGTGCTCTGGCTGCGGATCATGAACAGGCAAGAGAAAAGGTATATAAGGCTGTAAAGTCCATAGAATTTGAAAAAGCACATTACAGAAACGATATTGGTAAAAAATAAGATCCTTCGCTGTCGCTCAGGATGACAGAAAGAGTCATCCTGAACACAGTGAAGGATCTTTTCTACTTTGTGATAAAGAAAACAACCATGGGTGATATAAATCACATTCAAATAATTTGTATGAGGTATAATTGAATCATAAGATAAATGAAATTTGGAGGAGAAAAAAATGGCAATCAGAAAAATTGTTAATATTGATGAGGATAAATGTAACGGTTGCGGACTTTGCGTTCCCAACTGCGCAGAAGGAGCAATAAAGATAATTGATGGAAAGGCAAAGCTTTTGGCAGAAAACCTTTGCGACGGACTTGGAGCATGTCTTGGAGAATGTCCTGTTGGGGCGATCACAATAACTGAAAGAGAAGCAGATGAATTTGACGAGTCTGCTGTACATGAGCACCTTAACAAGAAGGAAGAGCACTCCTGCAGTGGAAATCATGCACATGGCGGACATCATGGACATCACGGCGGCGGTGGCTGCCCAGGAAGCAGGGCAATGGCGATCAACAGGCAGGAAGATACAACAAAAGCTGCCGCGGTATCCTCAGGTGATATCGAAGTAAAAATCAAGCCCCAGCTTCAGCAGTGGCCTGTACAGCTTATGCTGGTCCCTGAAAGAGCACCATATTTTGAAGATGCGGATCTGTTGATAACTGCAGACTGTGTACCCTTTGCGTATCCCAACTATCATTTGGATCTATTGAAGGGCAAGAAGGTCGTGGTAGGTTGTCCAAAGCTTGATGACAACGGCTACTATGTGGAGAAGCTTACAAGCATCCTGAAAAACAACAATATTAAAAGTGTGACAGTGGCATTTATGGAGGTTCCATGCTGCGGCGGTATCGTAATGGCTGCAGACAGGGCGATCCAGGCATCAGGAAAGAATATACCGGTTCACAAGGTAAGGATCAGAATAAGCGGTGAAGCTGAAACACTCAGCTAAACCGATTATATAAAAAGGCGGCTCATAGAGCCGCTTTTTATTATTTATCTTCGAAATTTGTATTTGCGTTTTCTGGGCATAAATGTCTTTAAAATTATGATACCTGCCAGTATCAGGATAATGTTCCCAGCTTTTAGGCCGGTATCCCTATCCAGTGCATTCAGCCGCGGCTGTACTTTGAAATATCTTACCGGAGCAGTTACCTGACTGGAACCTGAGAGCTTCATATATATCGAACTCCCTATAGCGTAAGTGAAACCGTCTATTTTATCTCCTTCTGATGTTGTAAAGGTGTAGCTAATGGTATAGGTATATCTGTTTGGCGTTGCTTCGTTTCTCTCGCCGCCCTGCCTTCTTATATGTGTGATCATGGCGGTGTCCTTCTCACCGAAAAAACCTAAGGTTA
This sequence comes from uncultured Clostridiaceae bacterium, assembly GCA_964574195.1. Classification (GTDB taxonomy): domain Bacteria; phylum Bacillota; class Clostridia; order Lutisporales; family Lutisporaceae; genus BRH-c25. Next base: position 10,549 of record CAZNMO010000124.1, read on the forward strand.
TACGCAGTAGGCCGAAGGAAACAAGCATCACCGCAATCAATATGATAAAAAAGGAACCTGATCTCTTACTCACATTGAATGTGAACATGGCGTTATTCCTCGTTTACATTGAATTTACTTGTTATAATGTCCCTTACTTGCTGAAAGTTGTCGGCGGTACAGAAAAGTGCCACCTTGTCGGCAAAGCCTCCCTTTACAACGATGGTCCTTGACTCAGGATATATCTTCACCTTCCTGATGCCTCCCCACTTTACAAAGACTGACTGCCTTGAATGCGCCAGCAGACCTGCCCCTGCAGATGATGGTCTTCCGGAAAAAAGACCAATCAATACAAGCAATCCGTTTACCAGGAAGTTTTTCTTGGCTTGCTTACGTTGTGTATAATTCAGAATACCATGTTCATCGATGATATAACCAGCAGCGTAGTGACCTCCGTAAAGGACTATTATAAACAGGAAACCAAATAAAAACAATATACCGATGGACATCAATGGATACAAGATACCGTCTGAAGATAAATTACCTCCTGTAACCACAAGGAGTATGGAAACCAACAGACCAAAGGGAATACCCAGTGCAATGCCCAACTCCGTTAGTATGATACTGTTCCTGAATATGGGTACGCTGATTTCCCAAGCTAGCGTACCAGGTTTCTCCATCACCATAATATTACTCCTCTCATTTCAGCAAAGGCCGTTACACCGAACACAGTTGTCGTCCTTAATATCATTGAAGGCCATACAGGCTGCTTAACTGACTATTTTCGGGGTAATACCGGTCTCCCTGCGGAATTTCTCACTGACCTCCAGTATTTCACTTTCATTCATTGACCTGTTCAGAAGCTGAATGAACTGATCTCTACTCCCCTTACCGAAATAGATGCTTATGAAGTCCCTGCCGATATCCACCTTTTTTAGCTGTATCCCCTCAGTATTGAATTTGATGACTTTTGTGCCAAGAAGTATGCCAAAGCAGGAAACATATATATCTACAACATCTGACTGGATTACGGTGGAATTATTACATTGGGACCGTTGTTCTGTCCGGGCTGTCGTTATGCTTATGATGATGTTATCCATTATCAATCGGGCAAAGGCCAGGTGACTGTATTCATAGAAGGCAAAACCAAGTGCAACAATGGAAAGCAACAGAAAAGCTTCAGCAGGGGCATTTTCCTCGGTACCGAATAATTGGGCCAACAGAACAATGCTGAGACACGCCAATAAGCCCAGGATGAATATTGTACAGGAAATATTGAATCTCGTGCGTATTGTTCTCAAAAGCTATCTCTCCTTTGAACAGTACAATACTATATAGGGATATGCCCCCACCACGTTAGGTGAGGGCATCAAAACCGTTTACTCCTCGTATACTATGACTGCTTCCTTGGTACTGTTGATCCAGTCTACCTTGCAGTTGAGGTTTTCCGCTGAAAATCTGACAGGAACAAAGGTACGGCTGTTCTTGGAGACAGGTGCCACATCCATTTTCTTGCTGACACCATTTATCTTTATATCAGTCTTGCCCATCCACATTTCTACTACATTACCTCTGGCTGTGAGAGTGATCTTCTGTGTTGCACCATCCCAGCCCACCGTTCCTCCCATGGCTTCTACAACAGCACGGATCGGTACCATGGTTCTGCCGGAAATCGTCAAAGGGGAGGTACCGCGGCCCGGATCCACTTCCTGACTGATGCCGTCAACACTCATGCTTGGGTTGTCAAGCTTCAGCATGATGAAGTGCTTGTAGCTTCCCGGCTTGTATATCTTGCTGCCTGTTGTTACAGTGAAGGTGGAGAGGGTTTCACCCAGCTTCTCTTCTATGCCTTCTAATGGCCTAGCTTCTGCAATTACTGGCTTAACGGTATAGTAGTAGGTGGTGTTGGGTTCGACATTTACGTCCGCATAGGAAGTACTTGTTATATAGAAATCAGTGACTGATATGCCGAGATCGCTTTTTGAAGTTGATCTGAACAGCCTGTATCCAAGGCCGGAAGCCGGCTGCCACATTACTCTGGATCCTGATTCAAAGGCTTCTGCTGCATTGCTGCCTGTGGCAGGAGTAGAAGCGGTTGGTATTGTCGGAACTGCTGAGACAGTCGTAGGTGCTGGAAGTACTTCAGTAATGCGTTTGCCGCCTTCCCAGCTCCCCCAACTGCCCTCTGAGCCATAACGCCATTTTCCGCTGAAGCTCTTGCCGTCGGCAGCCATGGTAAGCTCCATATCGCCTGCATCACCGGGAGGAGCATAAGAGGGGGATTCCGACCAGGTACCGGTCATTATATTGCCCGATACTGTTCCCACGATTTTACCGCTGTCATGGGTATAAGTGCCTGTTACTGACGCGCCATTCTGGGTAATTACCATCTTGCCCCAGTTGCTGTCCCAATCACCTGCCCAGGAGTATGTGCCCAGGTCGGAGCCGCTTGGTTGATGTTGTACTGCAGCACCGGAGGCTGCTGTCTCTTTCCATTGGTAGGTGTAGCGGACTCCAATAACTCCGGGTGAGCCTGCATAAACGGCTACATACAGGGCACATTTCTGGCCTGCTGATCCGCTTCCACGGAATTTAAGCTTCATATCTGCCGTAAAGGACTGCTGAGACTGTGCATCTCTGTTGCGACCCACTCCAAAGTTCTGTGCTACAGTACCATCGGCATAGGTAGCTATGGCGCTGACCGCGCTGCTTGTAGCTGAATCCAGGCCCAGTTCATCTGCATCCAGCTTGAAGAAGGGTGAGAAACCAAGGCTGTACTGTCCTATGTTATTTACTATGATTTCCTGATTGAGCTTTATGCTGACGGTTTCATCAGGCCGGATTACAGAGGCCGGATCACTCCAGCTGTATTTTGCATGGAGAGTGACCGGATTTGAATAATCCGCAGAGCCATATACTCCTAAGTCATGAGGTATAGAGGTTTTCACCTCGATAGTATTGTTCTCTATGGAACCATAATGGCTCCAAGGGTCTCCCGGTTTGAAGGCTTCAGGTACCGGATATTGGTAAGTATCAACCAGGACCCAGGCGTATTCTGCCTCTGCCGCAGAAGCATCCATAGTAATACCTGAGAAAAGACTAAGCAGAATTGATAATGTCAGAATCAACGATACAAGCTTTTTCATTTTTCATCCTCCCTAGAATTCTAAATTTAACAATTCACGAAACTGTTAAGCTTAATATATGATAATTGCCCAAATAAGTCGTCACCCGATAGGGTGATTTATGACAAAAGCCCCTCACCTTTTTACAGTGAGGGGCTTAACAAACAAAACACCTTTCGGAAACAGGTCAGGCTTTGAAATCCTCCCTCTGCAGCAGGAGCCTGACAAGCTCGACCTTACTTTGG
>CAZNMO010000125.1:0-13849 GCA_964574195.1 uncultured Clostridiaceae bacterium
ACAACCAGGATTTAATTGAATTAATTGCAAATGAAATTGGTGATTATGTATCGGATAAGACTGTCTATGTTCCTTATGATGGATGGTATTACCTTCAGATAGAAGGTACTGATGGAAAATGGACATATAATTGGAATTAATAATATGATGCTATAGGAACATATTGAAAGAGAAAATCACGGAATTGGCATTATAATAACACTTCCATCCTTACGCTACTGTTACCGACCGAAATCGAAAAAATCACCCTATCGTAGGGGAGTGGTTTACATTATCGCTCGAATTTCAATATTCTGATACGGTCTGATCTCATTGGGGTCGCATGATCGGATTACTGGCTGAATGTACTGGAAATGTCTAAATTATTTTTCTTTTGATTACATAGTTCAAACGCAGCTATGATAAGAAATAGTTTAGACGTTGAAATTCCAACAATTCTACAACCAGACTCTCTGAAGTAATCGAGGTATCTTAGATCGCCAGTTTGCCAAATGTGGCTTAAAACCCTTAGAAAATGAAGAAAACGCTCCTGAGAGAGAGCGTTTTTGTTGGAATCAGTCTTGTTTTAGTTGATTAATTTTCTTCAGAGGATTCTTCTTTTGGGAGATATTCGTCTATATATTTATTTATGATATCACCTATTTCATTAAATAGTTTTTGCTTTAATTCTGTGTCAATATCTTCGAATAAATATAAAGGGATGCTTAAAAAACCTAATGTAAAACCAATGTCAGAATGTAAATTTTTTCTAAGAGCGGCAATGCTTTTGAAAGTATACTCAGGAACATTCTCAAAGGCCAAATCAAATCCCTCTATGATATTTTTTGTTATTTTATTAAACTCAGTTTTATTTACAAAGTTTTTTTCTATAGTATATTGGTCAACTTTTTTTTCTTCTTTTTCTTTTCTTAACTTTTCTAATTCCTGCTGTATATAAATATCTGCATCTTCCTCAGAAATATTTAAAAGTAACTTAATAATCGCTATTAAATCTGTCGATGTAATAGTTTTTGTTCTTCCATTTTCCAATGAAGAAATCCAAGCATCTGATTTCCCCATAGCTTTTGATAACTCTATTCCAGATAAATTTTTATTATTTCTTTCCTTTATAATTAGTTTTTTTATTTCTGGTGAAACTTTTATCTTCTTTTCCATAATCATAATCGCACCTCGTTTCTAATATAAGAATAATATACTCATTTCGTATTGTCAATACATAAATCATTTTGATATATTTTAATGATAAGATATATTGCGAAGTAAATTTCGATTATAATTATGTATATAATATATAATAAATATTGACATAAAATAAAATTGTGATAAACTAATATTATCACAGAAAATAAATAATATATAATTAATTTGGAGGGAAAACAAAAAATGATAACAAAAGATGATCTCATGAAGGAACTTAACGAAAAAGACCAGAGGAAGTTACAAAAAGCAAACCTGACCAGTGCAGAATTTGAAAACTTCAAAGAGTTTTATGAACTATTCAAATGCGTCTATTCTCCAAGCCTTATTGTGAAGGAGTTTCTGCAGCACAAAGAAACAATAACAGGAATTACACAACTTGAGCGCAAATTAAGAGCCGATGGAGTGATTAGCTTACATCATAGATATGTAATACGTGATTTGCATAGGCTGCAAAAACATTTGAAAACACCGGAGGACTTTGATCAATTCAAAGTGATTTATGAGAAATATAAAGGCAAGTATGGGTTGAATCATATTAAGCATGAATATTTAAAAGTAAAAAAAGGACAGGCAGTTGCTTGATTATATTAACAGTAAAAATTAGGAAGAGAGGAAAAGAATAATGGCAGAAAATGATAATTTTAATTTGGACGATTTTATTTCATCATGGGCGCAGTTCGATGAATTTATTCAATCAATTCAGGATGATGAGATTAAAATGGACTTCCTTGATTTAATCTACAGAATGGGTAGAAATAAGACCGAAAAATGCCTGATTTGCAATAGAGATTTATCTATTGAAAATAAATCATTTCGGTTGAAAGGCACTGGCAACTATTATAGTGGTGGTGATCTTGATGGCGTAAAGGTTGATGGGTGGATTTGTCCTGAGTGTGTCGAAAATCTGATATTAAATAAAAGGAAAGGAGTTGGTGCGGTTGCGTGAATTTAAGACCAGAAATTAAAAAATGCCTGTTCCTAAGTCCGTGATGGTGACACATCAGGGAAAACAAGCACATGAAAAATATTTCTAGTGACAGTATAGCCTATAAAGGTTGTAAAATCAACATAAATTAGAAAGGGAAAAAGTATGAAAGAAACAATAGTCAATGCAAGAAAGATATTGCAAGGGTCAAATATGGATAGAACGACACAAACTAAAAACTTGGTTGAAAAAATATCATTAGATCAAAAGGAAATAGAATCAGCATTACGGTTTCTAATAGAGCATGGTCTTGCAAAAATAGAAACGGCAGCAAACTTTGAATATCAGACATTTTTAGTTACGGCAATAGGGAAAGATGTGGCAGAAGAATGGCGAAATGAAGATAGGTGGCAATTCGTTATTCAAGTCTGTGAGAAATTAGATAATTATTCTTATCATACAATTATTAAGATTTTAGAAAAGCTGATTGATGCAGACATAAATAAACATATATGTAGGTCGTAAATCGTTACTTAATTTAACATAAGGGGCAGGTCTCCTGATCTGCCCTTAAACGTCTTCGACTTATAACTTCTTCAAAGAAATAAAAAACATGTCTTGACAAATGGAAAGACATGGTATATTATTAAGAGTGGTATCACTATAACTAAAAACAGATGCCACATACTTGGCACCTTACGTAATTTCCTCATAACTAATTTATGCAATATCTATTTATAGCACAACTACTTGTAGTATGTCAATACAAAATAGAAAATTAGTTTTATCGGAAAGGAAAGGTACTAACAATTGAATATTTATTTTGAGCTGAACCAACGGAAAGCAAAACATGATTAAGAGAGTCTTTAACTAGAACGCTTTATGACTTCTTATTTATCTCTTTGTCATATCTTAATATCCATGTCTTTTGATTGTCTAAAATCAATCTTATTCATGTTCTTTATTTTCTAAATGGTTCCAATTTTATTCGCTAACTTAATATGGCGAACTACAACAACAGTGCAATTTTCATATTGCAGCTTTTGCGTACATTTGCATGAATTGTATAGCTTTGTGTTCGCATACTCAAAATTAAGTCTGAACCTTTTCGGCACGGCTGGATGGGCTGAAGAAACGTACCTTCGCAACTTCATATGGAAAACCCATAGGGCGTATACCCTTGTTTAAGTGCGCCTAAAATTAGGAATATGCGAAATAAATGTTGGATGCAGCTGCATCTATCAAAAAGAAAGGGAAAAAAATGACTGAAATCGAAAAAGAAGAATTGGAGTATTACAGAAAGAAAGAAGAGTTACACCGCTACATTAGAGAGTTTCAATTGCAATTAGCAAAGGATGGATTTATTGCACTTGCATATATAGATTTACCAATACAATTAGTAAATGGTTTTAATCTAGATGTGCAAGGATTCTTTACTATAAGACAAACAAACTATTTAAATGATGATAAGCCTTTACCTGTAATAAAAATATATGCTGTGGACTATGAAGATTTAACCAACTTAAAGAAAATCATAAGACATGAGATATTACATTTTACATTATGGCTATACGATATACCAAATCATGATGATTCACCAGAATTCAATGCTTTTTGCAAAATCTATAAGGGCAATGCTTATAAAAAGCTATCAATGGAACAAAAAGCATATTGTGATGAACTAAAAAAACTATCAAAAGAAGAGTTATATAGAAAAATGCTTACAGGATATATGAAGTGTATTGATACTGATACACAAGGTAACAAAATCGAGGTTAGTTACTATGACTTTTTTAGAGATATTAGTAGTGGAATCAGCAGACTGTATATAAATTCTGATGTGCAGAAAATAAAGTATGAAGTTATCTAAATCGAAAGAAAGAGGAAGAAAAATGAAAGAAGAACTAAAAACGATGAGAGAAAATTTAAACATTAGTATCCAGCAAGTGGCTGATGATCTTGACACAACCGTCAGAACCATTAATGACATCGAATCTGGAAAAAGAAAAAGAAGTGATACGGTGTTTTGGGCTTTTGTATATTATCTGCAAAGTAAAATTCTTGAGAATGGTATTCAAGCGATTTGTGACAAGTACCAAGAAAAAATAGACCAGTTAACTGAAGAACAGGAATTTATCTATAATACATATTTACACATTGCACTCCAACAAAACACACAAGCGGTTTGTGATGCAGTAGGTGTGAATGTGCCGGCTGCTGGAAAATATATGAACTTGTGCTAAGTTAACAATGGAAAAGAGAGTCCCGATAATCAAGACTCTAAAATGGTGAGAAACTTCGAGATAATCGCAAATGTAGCCCCCAATTTCGGGGCTGACCTATAACGAAGTGTCGAGTACTGAATAAGTATCTTACATGTTGAGGGGACTAAAAAAGTCCCTAGAATCATTAGTTCATTAGTGAAAAAAGGTTTGAGGGGACTAAAAAAGTCCCTCCGACTTTGGTTATTTCACATGTTGAGGGGACTAAAAAAGTCCCTAGATTAGGGTATAACAATAAAAGAAACCTGTGTAACAATAAAAGAAACCAATCTCTATCTCGCTTACGCTTCGATATTGAATCGCTTACGCTCTTTTTACTTTTTATTTTTTACTTTTACACAAAATTTTCAGAAAGGAAAATTATGAAAAACGAAAATCAAGAAAATTTTATATTACTCCCCAATAACCTAGTTTGGGATTCTGCGGATCAAAAATACACATTAATCAAAAAATACAATACTAATAAAATCATACACGTTCTTGCTTATCTTGATACTTGTATTAACCGTACAGGTAAATCAGTATTTAGTCTACATGATATGATTACTGTTTCTGGTATGGCAGTAAAATCAGGAAAAAATAAATCCATTGATCAATTCAAAAGTTTATTGGTTCAGCTTGAGAAAGATAAAATAATTAAAACAGCTTATGATTTAAAAAATATCAAAGTTAATGATTTGATAAAATGTGATTTTCAGATGCCATTGAAAAAAGATAAGGATGGAAATAATACAAACTTTTTTAGTACATCGCATAATACATATTTTAGCTTACTGGAATATAATGGTAATATGAACAATCTTATCTTGCTACAGATTTTTATGTATATATCTGCTCGAATTAGTAGACGTGAAACAATTATATATGATGGTTATAAGTTAGATAATGATATTCGTATTCATGGTGGTAAGGCACAATGTTTTTATGATGATTATCATAATATTTGTAAACAGTTAGATATGTCACAAGATACATTTGCTACATATATATATCAACTCAACCAATTAGGATTAGTTTTTTACGGTAATATTGGATTGGTTAAAAATGGTCAAGATGTTCATATGGCAAATAATGTTTATTGTTTAGATAAGTTGGAACTGGATGATGCTTTAGATCAATCAAAATTATATTATCAAGATTCTGGTTATGAGTTATTAGACAAAAAATCTAATAAAAATATGAAGAAAATTAATGGCTTAAAGGGGAAAATTCAACAACAGAAAAATTCTGGTAAAGATACTTCTAAATTGGAATTAAAAATCAAAGAACTGGAAATTAAATTAGAAGATGATAATTCTGCCAGCTTGCTAACGCAATCAGGCAATGATGATAAATATAATAATTATCATTGGGACTCTATAGATAATGAACCTGAATCTGAACCAATAGATGAACCTCTTATAAATAATGATGATGATGATGATGAAGATAAATCATTATATAAAAAGTTACAGAATACTAATACTGATAATGTTCGAGTGGTTAATGTCAAAAAACACAAAAGTCAAAATGATACTTGTAATGGTATAGATTTAACGGATCATCAGATTAAAGTCTTGCGGCCTTATTTTAATGATATCGACGAAGAAGAAATGGATCCTATTGTCTATAATTTAAGAATTGGATTATATTCACTGGAGGAAGCTTTTAACAGATTTTGTCCTTTTGATGGACTACAAGATTATTTAATTGAGATATCAAATTATGATGAGTGTGAGCCACATGAGGATTTATATGATACGGATGAGGATGAGGATGAATTGCCGGAAGCAGTAACTCTAACAAGGAATTGGATTCAGAATGATATGATTCCTGAACACGATGAATACGGAATTATTTAGATAGCTTAATTGGGAGCTATTTTTATTTTAATTGATTAATAAACAACAAATTTAATTTACAGAAACAGGAGATAAACAGAATGGAAACAACAAATAAAAACCTAGATTTCACAATGAATAATAACGCTTACATATATTCCTTTGAAGGAAAAGATATTTTTCTTGCTAGAGATGCAGGATATGAAATTAAAGATAAAAAGAAGTTTAAAGCAACATTTGATGATTGTCTGGATATGGATGAATTACCAGCAGCAATATTTTACCGAGGCAAAGATGGTAAAAAATATACAAAAGCAATAGTAAGTTTGTCATTTGAATACTCAGTTAAAACATTTAATCCTATATATCATGATAAACAGAAGGTTTTTGTTAAGTCATATATTAAAGATGGTGAGATATATACATATAATGTTGAAAATTTACAGTTTGAAAATGGGATTGCTTTTATAGATGATGATTTAGTTGCTGTAATAGTAGATAGATATATTATGATAGATTCTGAATTTACCAACACTTATGATGAATTCAGTGTTGAATTCTCTGAAGACAAAAAACAGTTTAAATGGATAGCAAATGTAAGTCAATTTAAAACCATACTAAAAGCTAAAAGTTCCGATTCTGATGATGAAAAATTTAAAGAAAAAGACAATTTAAGTGTTCGTCATATACTTTATAAAAATGGTTTTACTTTGATTATCAATGATCAAAAAGTAAAGTATGTAAGGTTCAAGAGAACCACGGGCAGCGCACGTGAAGGACGTTGCCTATTTATTGAGGAACAGTATTATGATGCAATCATGAACTGGTCATACATGGAAGTTAAACCAGCAGAAGATGAAAAATGTGATTTAGCAGGATTAGAGGCGAGTATTGCACTTACCTGTAGTAGTATAATTGACAGGATTCAGATTGACCCCAAAAGTATTTTAGTCATTGATGATTATAAATCTGTATTTACAGATAGCGTATTGGAAACAAGAATTGTAGACGGTACTCTTTGTACTGAAATAAATGAGATGGCAAACATAACTAATAATATATGGGATGGTCAAAGCCTTCTGGATTTCAATGTATTTGGTTCTGCTCCTGATGAAAGTACTCAATGGGTAAATGGCAAATATGCAGATAAGGGTTTTCTGCTTCTGAGGAATAGGTATTTCAAATCAGCATGTTTTCAAGTTAATCTTCAGAAATGGTTTAAAGAAAACAATATTACTGATATTAGTCAACTTAAAGGATTTACTCTTGCGGATAGTGTAGATCAGATCAGAATGATTACCACAAATAGCAGCATTAAATATTCAAAGTATGGTAGGGCTGAAGATTATCTTCAAAAAGTTGGTTCTACTTTTGGAATCGTGAAATTCGAGAAACCGACACATTACTTCAATGGCGATTTAGTACAGAGTCATTACCAGCTACTACAAACACTCCAATTAAGTTATGACGATGTACAGGAATTAGTGAAGCCAAGTTTTGATTATCTAAAAAAGCTGAAGGCAGATTTGTCGGTATTTAGATATCATCTTGAAATAAAGATTCAAAATGATATTAAAATGGGAGATTTTAAAGTAAAAGACAAATTTATATTTACTTTACTTCAAGTTAACAATAAAATAGCCGAAACAAATCTATTCTATAATTTCAGGCAAGATCAAATCAAGAGTTATGTCAAAAACATGAGGAAAGGACACCTATTATTACCAGGTACATATGCGGTCGTTCTTGGTAATGGCTTAGAAATGCTTAAAGCGAGTATTGGTAAGTTCGATGGAACAAGCAGTATTTTACCTAATCAGATTATATGCAAGAATTTTGATACGAAAAAAAATTTGGTCGGGAGCAGATCACCCCATATATGCAGTGGCAATCTTATTATGTGTACGGTTGTAGAAGATGATGAAGTTGATAAATATTTTAAATTGTCAAAACAGATTGTATACTTAAGTAGTATAAAGAATAATATACTACAGCGTTGTAACGGCATGGATTTTGATTCAGATGCAATAGCCTTAATCGATTCTGATATACTTTATAGGGCATGTGAAAAGAATTATAATAACTTTTTAGTTCCGGCATTTGAAGAAGAGTCAAGTAAAAAGGGTATCAAAACACCTAGATATAATGCGGCTTGGCATAAAGCCGATTTAGACGAAAAAACTCATAGTGATATGATAGGTCGCATCGTAAACGGTAGCCAGTATTTAAACTCTTTAATGTGGGATAGTATTAATGATGGTTTAACTATTGACTCAGATGAAATTAAAGAAATTTATACTGATGTTTGTAAATTGGCGATAGCTTCAAATATTGCTATTGATAGGGCAAAGCGTGAATTTCCAGTAGATTTAAATAAAGAACTCGTCAATATCATGAATAAGTACGTCAATATTGATATTGATAAGTCGAAAAAAATTAAACCATTATTTTTTAAAGCTGTAAATGTTGATAAAAAATACTATAAGACCTATAAAAATAATTATAGTTTTGTCGCTATGCATACAAGTATGGACTATTTGCAGGGAGCCATAGATAAAGGTTTAAAGAATATATCGGATAATCATGGTAAAAGAGGTACTAATAAAATATATTATCCTCTGATTAAGATATTAGATAGCGATAAAACCATTAAATTAGCTGACGCAGATAGGAATCAGATTGATAATATTATTATACCAATGGTAGAAAAGTTTAAAACCGCTGGTGATGCCGTTTGGGATGATGATGATAAAGAGTCTGAGAAAAAATATGAAGAATATAAAGCTTTAAAAGAAGAACTTTTTAATAATATCACACAGCTCAGAATCAAACAAGCTACTGTAAAAAAGATATTGTTTGATATTGCAAGGGGTAAATATTCAAAAATTCAAATGACATTATTAACTGCATTATATAATGCTAAACAGAGTATATTTATAACAATGTTCATGAAAATAAGGGATGGTGTACCTCATCTAAAGCGGTCAAATAATGACGAATTTGATTTAGAGTTATATGGGATAAAATTCATCAAGTCTACACTTGAAGCCTAGAACACTTGCAATTACAGGGCTATATGTAGTCATAAAGGGAGAAAAAGGGACGTTGATTCTCTTTTTCATAATTGCCATTAAATCCTAGGTATTTGTGGCAATGAAGGGCACTCTTTAAGTAGGGTGTCCTTTTTATATCGTAAAAACAGGAAAATAATATTTGTGAAATGTATTATTTTTATTATTTCCTTTCTGCAGGGCAGCCTTATCAGCTGCCCTTTTAAATTAATTAAGTTTCACCGTGATTGTATGAGAGACGGCTTTCTTGTTATGGGGAAGCCGTATCGCTATTTTATTGAGCCTTGAAAAAGAGGCACAGGGTTAAAGGTTCCTGATTTTTTCGGGAGCCTTTTATATTTTACAAAAAAAATTTATAAAGTCCGAAAGACGGACATTAAGAGTATAGGAGTGAGTGAAATGAAAATCGGCAGACCGCCAAAAGATGAATTTGCCGATAATTCACGGCAGATTGCAGTTAGGGCTTTATTGAATAAAGCCATTGCAGAGCAGGGAATCAAACAAAGTTTTATTGCACATCAAATTGGAATTGATTGTCCGATATTAAGCCGGTTCAAAACAGGTAAAGTTGATTTATGGGTAAGTACAATCGATGATTTAGAACAATGGCTGATGTCACGTACATAGTCTATATATTTTTTTAAAGCAAAATAAATATAAATATCCATGATTATCATACAACGAATATAAATTAAAGTCAATAGATAAAATAAAATTATTTTTAACAAAGGATGGTTTACATAACAATATGAAAAGATTTAAAGAAATAAGCCTCGATGTAAATTGGGAAAATTGGACAGCAGAAGACGATTTTTACGAGAAGTTGATGCAGCGAAAGCCAAAGTATAAGCGAGGTTGGTAGACATATTTGGAAAATAACAGAAATGAGAGGTGGCAGCGTGTACGAAGAAGATTATGATGAATATGATTATAGTTGGATATCACAAAGATAATGTGCAGTCTTTAGGGGCTGTTTTTATTATAACAAATACATAAAGATGGAGAAAAAGAATGAAGAAGTATTATGAAATGAAGTTAACAGACTTCAAGCATGGTTGGGACGAGGAACTTCAAGAAGCAATAGCAGAATTTCCAGAGGGCGAAAAGCTAACATATAATTATGGGAAAGGTGATGTTATTTATTACTATAACCCAATCAAATATTATAATCTGTTGTTTAATGAGTATGATAAAGCATCGGCAGAGATCAATGGAATTATAGACAAGGGTATTGCAGTTAAAGATTTACCGAGATTGATTGAACTTGACTTTCGGTTACACAAAATCGTTAATGAATATGTGTTTGACGATTGCGATTACTCATGCCTGTCTGAGAGGGATGATTTTACATTTTTTAATAGATTGGAGTTTGAGTATGAAGATGAGTATCATGATTACTTTCGCAATGAGTACGGTTCTGCACTATTTGTAGAATTTGAAGATGAGGGAACAACCGCCTAGTGCGGTTTTATATATGCAGTTCTGATAACGTATAAACGTTATTAGCCATACAGGAATTTTTGCTACTAGGTTTATGGTTGTGCAAGCCAACCCTTCCTCCAAAGTAAAGAAAACAAGTAGCTGATGGCAATCCAAGAAGGTATAAGGAAGTCAATACTTCCTGCGGATAAGGTATTGCAAAAAAACAATACCTTCCGTTGCCATAAAAATAATTTAGGAATCTATCTTATCCTTTCTTTATCGGCAGGGGGCAGATCGTGATTGACTGTCCTCTGCTGCTTTGTAAAGAAGGGAAGAGGAAAATTAAATATAAATAAAAAGAAAGGAATTGGTTAATTGTTTGAAATAACACGCAAACAGGCTGATTATCTAAGATCATGCAATATTGATTTAGATATAAGTATCAGCGGAAGAAAGAAAAAAAGGAAGAAGTATTATGCTCCTGAAGCAGGACTGATATTTCAGTTATTAGAAAAATATGATGAAAGAAAGGAAAATAATTAATGGATGATAAAGTGAAATTAATTCTGGTATATAATGAGCAGATTGCAGAAGCATTGGTTTATGAACATAAATTAAGTTCTTTAGCTGGGATTATAAGGAGTAACAAAACTCATGGAAAATGGGCTTTTGAGTTTATTGTAACAGATCAATTAATGGCAGATTTACAGGCTATGATTGAAGATGTTAGAGAACAGAAAAATCAACGGATGCAAAATGATAGGCAAATGAAGCCAGAGCCTGAATCAGTTGAAGAAACTGTTTCATCTGTTAATGATGCTGATGCTGATGTTATGAATGAGGATGCTGGAAAACCGAAAAGCAGAAGGGGAAGAAAGAAGAAGAGCGAGGATAATAATGAAATATAAAGAACTGACTAATGAAGATATTTTTACCATTTTGGATAAAATGAAATTTGACGATGCAATAAAAATTCTGGCGGTGTTTAGATATTTAAACAAAACAGAATCTATTACAGAAACGATTGAAAAATTTAGGGATTTTATGAATCTATATCTGGGGCTATGCGTTAATATTACAAATTTAATTAAAGATACTGGAATTGATAAATTTGTTGAACAGTATCAAAAAACAAAAGGGGATTATCTATATGAAAAAAATGGAGAAGCTTCAGTTAGATTTTATTAACAATGTGCAAGGGCTTATTACAGAATTTGAAAAGCAGAAGCTTCCGTTAAAGGGCAGACTATGCCTATGGATGCTAAAGCAGAAAATGAGATTACTTTGATGATTCGTTCTGATCTTCAACCAGTTCTTCAAGAAGCTGAGTCTGTTTTTGTTCTTCTTCAAGCTGCTGAGATTGGATTTCAATAAGTTCATTTCCGGCTTCAACGGTTTGCTGAAGCATGGATTCAATATGAACAATTCGTTGATCAGGGATATAGCTTTTAACTAAAGCCCAAATTGTTATCAGGAGCATTATAATATTACAAATATCTCCGATTGATAATTTACGCTTTTCAGTGACAGATTTAATAGATTCAAAAGAGTCCTCACATTCTTCAAGGGGTAGAGAAGGCTCAGAAACGAGGTCATCAATAAATGCATCAGATAGTTCTATGAATTTATCTGTTAAATTTTCTGGGAAAAATTTTAGATAATCAAAATTATATATTTTAACTATATCTGCAAACTGTGATGTTAGATTCCGATATTGAAGTAGCGATTGATTTAAAGAACTGTATAGACCAGTATTTAAGGCATTTGTTAGCTTTAGTACGGATTCACGCATAGGCTCAAAAGATTGAGCAATATTAATGGTATTAATGGGTTGAATAAAGGATGCCATTCTTTGAAATATTTCTTGCTGCTTTATCAAAGAATCATTAATTGGATAGGTTGTGCTTAAAATAGATTTGCTCAGTATATTAAAAGACTTAGATATTTGTTCCCACTGTCTGCAATAGTTATCATATCGCATTTGAATCACATCCTTTCGTCAAAATAATACCATTTTTAATAAAATTAAACAAGGAGAAAGAACATATGAATGAAATTGAAATTATACAAGAATACATAGATAGAATGGTTGCCATTTATAAAGCTAACGGTAATTCTGTTGAGGGATTACCGCTAAAAGATTTAGCTTTCTTTAGAAAATCACTTATATATTATAGGAATTGGGTTGAACAGAATCTGAGCATATTCCAAGAGCAGTTAAATTATATTCTGCCGTTTTATGATGCTTTCTATAATTTGGATTGTGATGAATATGAGGATATTGATCTGGATGAAGTTATTAGTAATGCGAAGATGAATTAGAGTTAAAAAATTAGCGGTATGTTTTATGCCACATACCGCTAAGAATTTATATATTATTTTTAAGATATTCAGATTTACATAATAAATTTGACCATGCAGCTGTGCCGTTTAATTCTCCAACAAATATTCGGTCATTGCTATCCATAACAGAACGAAGGTTATTTCGGATAGTCTCACAAGAGTCAGGTGAAGAGATGAACCAAGTTGATTCTGTTAAATGTGCCCACTTTGAGTAAGCTTTTATCATTTCATATAAATCATCATAATTTCTCCCTGGTGCCCTTAAATCGTATGTAACAATTTTAGAATTTGACATTTAAATACCCCTTTCAAAGAATGCTATAGGAACGTTTGCTAAAAATGTTTTTATAGTTATCTATTTAGTTTTCTTGGAAGGTCTTTGTGATAAAGCACTTCCGGCAGCGGTTTTGGATGCTTTGCCAGTTCTTCCATCGTTTAGAACTTTGGCAGCAGCTGTAGCCGCTTTGGCTGATGTCTGCTTTGAGTTAACCATATATTTGTCCACGCTCCTTTCCTCAAAATATTGTGTTAGAACAAACGTTCATCACAATATAAAGTATAAAACGCTATGAAATAGTTGTCAAGGGAAAATAATAAAATATTCTGAAAAATTAAAACAATTTAAAGTGGGGAGATACAAATGGCGAGATATAGTTTTTATAATACACGGCGTTGGAGGAAGTTAAGGCAAAATTAGAGAGGTATAAAGAATGGTAATAGATTTATCGGAAAACCCCACTATCGGTAAAACTTATCTTACTGAAACAATAAAGATTAGATTGATTG
>CAZNMO010000126.1:0-13769 GCA_964574195.1 uncultured Clostridiaceae bacterium
TTGAAATTTTAAAAAAGTTTTGTTCATTAAAAATATTTTGTCTTTTTCTTAACAAACTCATTTCAGCAAATATTCTAAATTTTGATACAAATTTGATGCAGTTAAGAATGAACAGACAGGACAAAAATTAGAGATGAAAACGGTATAAGGTACATATACTATATTAAAATTGAAGAAGGTAACAATACTCTAGATTTAAGAATAATTATGGTTATGATATGAATTTAAAACTTGTTGAATATTTAGTAAAATTAATATAGAATAATTAAAGTACCATGTAATTGCCTTATATCACACAGGTCATGCTGATTGAGAATGGATTTGTGATACGGGTGTTAATTTAGAAAAATGATTAACTTTATGGATGATATGAACTATGTTATTCGTCATCCATAATTAGATTGTTTCTTTATTATTTAAACAATAAAGAAACATTTACTTGGACAAGGCATTGAGGAAGAACTGTTTATTATAAACAATTATTCAAAATATGTATAAAGGAAGGGACTGTATGGAAGGCATTAATATTTTAATTTGTGATGATGACCCTATTGTGCATGAGTCGCTAAATATATACCTAAAGAACGAAGACTTCAACTGCTTGTCAGCTTATGACGGTGAAGAAGCCCTTAATATTATTAAAGCAGCATCTCCTTCTCTGATTGTGCTGGATATAATGATGCCTAAACTAAACGGGCTTGAGGTATGCAAAGAAGTGAGGAAGACAAGCAATGTTCCCATAATTATGCTCACTGCTAAAGGAGAGGAAATAGATAAGATTTTAGGGCTTGAGCTCGGTGCTGATGATTACATAGTAAAGCCCTTCAGTCCAAGGGAGGTTGTTGCACGCATTAAGGCTGTAAGGAGGCGCATAACGGAGAATGTGGCTGAAGGGAAGTCTTCGATATTATATTTTGACCGCCTTGAAATAAGTCTTAAACATTATCAGGTCAAGTTTGACGGACATGTCATCATATCAACTCCAAAGGAGGTAGAAACTCTGTTTCTTCTGGCATCAAATCCGGGACAAGTATTCTCGCGGGAACAGATTCTGAACAGGGTTTGGGGTTATGATTATTATGGAGATACAAGGACTATTGATACTCACATAAAAAGGATAAGAGCAAAGCTTCCTCAGGAAGGAATGAGCTGGGGATTGCAGACGGTATATGGTGTTGGCTACAAATTCGAGGTAGAATGATATGAAAAACATATTAATCAGGCGAATAACAATTTTAATTTCAACCGCCATATTAATATCCTCCATACTTATTGCTTCATTGGGAGTATTTCTTATAGAGGGTGACAAAGCAGACAGCAGGATACATAAAATGATTCCTGTCCTTTCGGTGGTGACTGAATGTACCGTACAGTATCAGGACGGCATAATGAGTAAGGATACATATGAAAATGTGCTTATGAACGCTTCAAAGGAACATATAAGAGATTATGTAGTCTTTGACGATGAAGGAGCAGTTCTTTTTGCTACAGATAAAAAAATAGATCCGGCAGTAAAATCTTTGATGGATGATTCATTAAAAAAAGTACTCGAAGGTCATGATGTATTTCATAAGCTTTATGACCTTACAAATCAGCCTGATGCGTTGGTTGGGGTTCCTGTTGTAAAAGGTGATAAAAATACAGGAGCGATATTTATTCTTGCTGATATTGCGGATTTTTTACCTGACAGAAAAAGATTTATAGAAACTTTTTTAGTATCAATGGTAATTGTAATTCCGTTTGTGGTAATTCTTGCGTACCTTGTTTTGTTAAGGATTGTAAAGCCTGTGAAAAATGCAATAAACGTTGCTATTTCAATGAGTCAGGGAGATTTTTCAATACGTGCTGACGAGAGCTTAAAGGATGAAATAGGTCTTTTAGGAAAAACATTGAATAAGATGTCAATCGATCTGTACAGAAATGTTTCTCAACTTTTTATTGAAAAAAACAGGCTTCAGCAGGTTTTGAACAGTCTCGATGAAGGAATGATAGCTGTAGATGAAAATAAGTGCATAACGCATTTCAACAAGGTTTTTTTAGAAATGTTTTCGCTCGAAGAGGATGAGGTAAAGGGCAAGTGTGTAGGTGACATAAGTATGCTTGATAATGAATTGTATGAGCTGAGCCAGGCTATAGACGGAAAATATTCAATGGTTAAAAACTGCATCCATGAAGATATCATCATGAGGATAGTAATAGCATCAATTGAAGATGAAAAAAATGATGTGGTAGGTGCGGTAGTTTTATTCAGAGATATAACGGAGATTGAGAAGCTTGAAACAATGCGGAGGGAGTATGTAGCCAACGTTTCTCATGAGCTTAGATCTCCGCTCACATCCATAAGAGGCCTCATTGAGCCTCTCATGGATTCCATCGTGACGGATAAAGAGGATATAAAAAGGTATCATAAAATTATCTATCAGGAAAGCTTGAGGTTATCGAGGCTGGTCGATGACATCATGGAGCTTTCAAGGCTGCAGAACAATCAGTTAATTGAGAAAACATCTGTTGACCTGAATTCAATTATTGAAATGGTATATGAAAGATATAAGCTTTCAAATGATGATATAAATCTTATATATAATCCGGTTGCGCTGCCTAAAGTGTATACAAATTACGACAGGATTGAGCAGATACTGGTAATATTATTGGACAATGCATATAAATTTACTCATAAGGGAGGAAAAATAGAAATACTTACCGAGGAAAGAGCACATGATGTTCTGGTTTCAGTAAGGGATACCGGAATCGGAATCGCTGAAGAGGAGATTCCGTATGTTTTTGACAGATTTTATAAAAGCGATAAATCAAGGTCAAAGAAAGGATCAGGTCTGGGACTTTCGATAGCTAGAGAAATACTAAACATAATGGGTGAGAAAATTAAAGCGCGAAGCATTTACGGTTCAGGCAGCACATTTGAATTCACAATTCATAAGGAAGAAATTTAATTTTTACTATAAGGATATATATTTTTAAATATGTGTCCTTTTTTTATGCCCTAACCCAATTTGTTTGAGCGCAAGCGATAAACAAATTGTTGGTAGGTCAAACGCAACGAATGCCAAATTTGTGCGAACGAAGTGAGCAAGCAAATTTGTAGCATGAGACTGCAATATGCATCTAACCCAATTTGTTTGAGCGTAAAAGAATGAGATGTAATTTTTTGTTCATAATTGTTCAAGATTATATCATATTGGTGCCATGTTTGGAAAATATAATCAACTCATAAGGATGGTAATTGTGAGGTGCCTAAGATGTTTGAGAAAATTGGAAAAAATGTTACGCTTGTTTTCATATCATCACATTGTGAATGCGGCTTGTTGATAAGCGAAGGTAAAATAATCGCTGACAGGACAAATACAAAGCTTAACGTAATAAACGTGCAGCAAAAAAGTGAATGGGGAAAGAAGTTCAGCAGAGAGCTGGATAATATGCTCATGATATCAAATAATCTGGATGTGCAGATGCTCGTTTTTTTCTCTGATAATCCCATAAAAATACTTAATGATTATATTGAACGAAACAATGTAAAGCACATTGTTTTGGGAAATGACGGATTAAAAACAATTGATTCTGATGAGCAATTGTTTTTGGAATCCAAAAAAATTGAACTGCATTTATGCAATAATAAATAAAGAAAGGGTTGAGCAACATGAATATTAAAAAAATAACAGCCTATGCAATGACTACAATGATTATTTTTTCGTCAGTCGTTCCGGTATATGCAGAGACTAAACCGACAACACCGGCTGCACCGATTGCGCCTTACAAGCTTCCAGCTGAAACAGAAAACAAAAATGCTGAAAAGGCGGATAAAACAGATAAAACAGAAAACACAATTAATCTTACTGTTGAATCGGCTGTAAAGTTTGGGCTCGAGCACAATAAAAGCATTGAGCTGCTTGACAACAAAATACAGCTTGCGTTGGTTGCATCACAGAATGCTAATAAAAACTCAGATGATTTGAAGGATGCTAAGAAACTGTTGAATGATGCATCAAATCAGCTTTTTGATAAGAGAAAACAGCTGAGTGATGGACAGGCGCAGGTGGATAACGCGAAAGCATTGCTGTCGAATGGAATAGCACCGATACCTTTGAAAGTTCCTATTCCGGGAGTTGGCGAAATTCCTATTCCGGCAGGAGCTAATATACGCGATACATTGATTAAAAGCGGAATACCAGCTACGATTGCAGACAATATCGTTCCAAAAGTCGTCGCACAAGCTGAAGCACAATTGAATTCAAAGCAGGACACAATCGATGAGGGCAATCTTGCAATTGCTGAAGCAGAAAAAACTTTTGAATTAAAGCAGGAACAATTTAAAGAAGTGATGAAGGATACATCGGAAAAGATTGGCACTAAGATTGATTATAATACTATCATAAACCTTGATGCAAATGATGCGAGCAAACTGATGGTTACAATGGCAGGTGTAAATCTTGATGTTACCAGATATGCCAAAGAAATTTACAAAAATCAGATTGCAATGCTGATTCAGAAAAATTATTACGATGCGTTGTATGCCGAGAAAATGTATTCGCTGAAAAAAACAGCCATGGAACGAGGACTTAAGCAATATAACATGGTAAAGCTTTCCTATGAAAACGGAATGAAAGCAAAGGACGACCTGCTTCTTAGCAAAATGTATTATGACAGCACTGTAATAACATTGAACCTTGCAGAAGCAAGTTATAAAAATGCTCTTTATGAGCTTAAGGAAAATATGAATCTCGATATGGACGCTAAAATTTCACTAACGGATTCAATGTTGAAAGATGTAACGAGCGAAAAACTTGAGGAAGGTTTGAAAAGCGGGTTGACAAACAAGATTGAGATTCAGCAGACGCTCGGTCAGCTTGCAATTTATCAGTTAAATGAAGAGCTGCTCAATTCAAGACCTGAGTACAGGACTAACAGCAGAGCAATCACTGAAGCAAAATTGCTAAAAAAGGGAGCAGAAATACAGCTTGAAAAAACAAAAACAACGGTTAAATCGGACATCAGCCAGTCTTATGAGACAATGGTTGCTGCCGGAGAAATGCTCAAAGCATCAGGTGAACTCGTAAAAAATGCCGAAGAGGTTGTGAGGATTGCAAATCTCAAATATGAACAGGGCTTTGGTGCGGAAAACGCACTGTTAAAGCAGCTGAACCTTCAGGATAGTTCCGGCACTATAGTGGAGCTTATTGCAGCTCAGGAAAAGCTTGCAGAGGTAGAAGCTCAGGTTGCTCAGATAAGATACAGCTATACCATGGCAAAGATAAAATATCAAAAAGATTCAGGAATACTTTTGATTAAATAACGTTAAGCAATTTAAAATCGGAAAGGGCTGAATTTAATTATGAAAGATGTAAAAAGCAATATTGTTAAATACATAGACAAAAACTGGATTAGCAAAAATTTCAAAAAAATTGTGATAGCATTCGTGGTAGTCGGTGCTGCCCTGGGCATAACGGCAGGGGCTGTGGATATTTATGCCAAAAATAAAGAAGAGGATACTTCACAGGGAATAGTTTATGCCAAGGATGTGAGCATCAATACTAAAATACCGGGCAGAATAGTGAAATTCTATGTTGAAGAAGGTCAGGAAGTTAAGGCAGGAGATAAGATTGTAGAAATATCAAGTGAGGAGCTTGAAGCTAAAAAGTCACAGCTTATAGCACAGGTTGCACAGGCACAGGCAGGTGTTGACGCTTCTCAGGCTGTTGTTGAAATGGCACAGGCTAATTATAAGTTGTCTCAGGACAGGGTAAATCAGGCACAGGCAGGTGTAAAAGCTAGCCAGAGCCAAAGAGATATTGCAGGCGCAATAAGCAAAAAGGCTGCAAACGGTGCGAGAACCCAGGAGCTTGCACAGGCTCAGAGCGCATACACTTTGTGGGAATCAACTTATAATAGGGCAGTTGTACTTTATGATGGAGGAGCGATTACAAAACAAAAGCTTGAAGAAATAAAAACGCAGATGGAAGTATCTAAGCAGACTCTCAGTATGGCTAAGGAAGGTGCAAGGTCTGAGGACAAGGAAGCTGCCAATGCACAGCTTTCCATGGCAGAAGCCGGTGTGTTGTCAAGCAATTCCCTTTTAGCACAGGCAAATGAAGCTCTAAATGCTGCGCTTGCGCAGGTAAACCAGGCACAGGCTGGACTTGCTGCAGCACAGGGAAAACTTGAGCAGGCAAAAGCAGGATTGCAGGAAGTAGAGGTATACTTGAAGGATACAGTAATCAAATCCCCTATTGACGGAACAGTAACTTCCATAAATTCTGACGAGGGAGAGCTTGTATCGACAGGCACATCCATAGGAACCGTAAGCAACACGGAAAATTGCTGGGTCAATGTAAATCTCGATGAAAATAAGCTTGAAGGGCTACAGGAAGGGCAGGTTGTAGAAGTTAAATTTGCTTCATTCAAGGATAAATCATATGAAGGAACAATATCTACTATAAATAAAGAGCCTGATTTTGCGGTAAAGAAAGCAACAAATGAAAACGGAAATTTTGATATAGTATCCTACGGTGTGAAAATAAAGCTCAACAATCTCGACCAGTCTATAAGACCGGGTATGACAGCAGTTGTCAATTTTAAAAATTAGGATGTGGGAATATGTTCATAAAAAGTTTTAAGGAAGAATTAAATTGCCTTTTGACTAATAAAATAAATTTGCTGTTATTATTTATTCTGCCTGTTCTTTGTGTGTTCATGCTCGGCTTTGAACTATCAAAAGGAGTCATAGACAATATTCCGATAGCAGTAATAAATTATGATAATTCTACATTCAGCAGGCAGCTTGTGGAGGTTTTTGATCAGAACCAGACTTTCAATGTATCATGTTATCCTGACAGTGAAGATGAACTTGAGGAATTGATGAGAAATAGCAGAGTTCGCGCCGGGCTTATAATTCCTAAGAATTTTTACAGCGATATAGCATCTTTAAAATCGCCGACTGTTTTAATGGTTTATGACGGAAGCAACATGTCGGTAACAAGTGTTGCCAAAGCCAAGGCAACAGAGATACTTTTAACATACAAGGCAGGAGCTACAATCAATCAGCTTACAGCAAGGCTCAATATGTCCAACAGGGAAGCTTATAACATTTGTCAGGCTTTTCAATTTAATACCAGAATGCTTTACAATCCTGCAAAAAGCTTTGAAGATTTTCTATCACCTGTTTTGATTGTAGGTTACATACAGGCAGCTATAGCGCTTGTTGCTACAGTATCGGTCAATCATGATATTTATAAAGAATCATCAAAGAAACGATTCGGTTATGCATCCGGAAAGATTATGTTTTATACATTGTGCGGAAGTTTGAGCTTCATATTGTGCATGGCGCTGCAGGTGTTAATATTCCGTGTACCTTTCAAAGGCAATATGCTGAGTGCACTAATACTTACTTTGATGCTAAGCTTTGCTGTATCATCATTCAGCGTGTTGATATCTGCTGTTATTAAAAATAGGATGGTTGCTCTGGTAGGAGGTGCAGTAATATTTATTCCTAATTCAGCCATGGCCGGAACAACCTGGCCTGTCATGTCTATGCCTTCAGGGTATCAGAGCTTTGCTAAATACATGCCGTTTGCACATTATGCTAACAATATAAGAAAAATATATCTGGAAGGATTATCGGTGCAGCAGATAATGGGTGATGCGGTTTATTTGTTTGCATTCAGTGCTATAGTTTTGATTTTGACAGAGCTTGTCATGGCTGTTGCAGCAAAAGAAATTGACGATAAGGAGCTGAAGGACAATGATTTATCTGGAGTCATTCAAAAGAGAATTTAAATCAATATTCAAATACAAGGGAATGATGATTCTCCTATTCATTGGACCTACTTTTCTGACTTTGTATTTCGGAGGCATTTATTACAATGATTATGTAAAGGATATACCGATAGCAGTGCTTGACGAAGACAGTTCAAGCCTCAGCGGCCTTGTAACCAATTATTTTCTGTCGAATGAGCGTTTTGATGTAACAAATTATCCTACGTCGAGAGAGGAGCTTCAAAAGCTTATAGATGATGGAAAAGTGCAGATGGGTATATGCATACCGGGCGGGTTTGAAAGAGATGTTACTACATACAAGTCATCGCAAATATTAGCCGTAACTGACGGCAGCAACATTGTTGTCGCGAACAACGCATATGCTCAGGCAACCCTGATTGCACAGTCCATATCGGCAGGAGTAGAGATGAAACTCATACAAGGAAAGGGTATGACGCCCCAGACGGCTCAGAATATTGCGCTGGTTTACAACCTCGGCGAGAGAATTTTGTATGATCCTAAGATGACATATATGAACTACCTAATAATATGCTTCCTTGCAATATTTTTTCAGCAACTTATGCTGTCATCAATGGGTTCAACATTTATAAGAGACAATGAATATATTGCGGAAGGAAATGTGGTTCCAAAGATATTGGGCGCTGTTACTGCATGCTTTGTAGGTATATTGCCTTCAACACTTTTAAGCATTTTTACGCTGGTTAATCTTTTTCATGTGAAGATGATAGGAAACATGCTCACAGTCATAGTTTTAACGCTGTTTTTTATTATTTCGATTATGGGACCGTCACTCCTTATTGCTTCTGTAGCAAAGGACAGAGTGAGATATTCTCAGTTTGAATTTATGCTTTCTCTTCCTACCTTTGTATCAAGCGGTTGCGTATGGCCGATGGACCAGATGCCGAAAGTGCTCGAAATTATAATAAAAGCTTGCTGGCCTCTGGCAAACTATGCAAAGGTAGTGCAGGAGGTTTTAATAAAGGGCATGAATTTTAAATATGTTATTCCGAATATTCTTCAATTGGGACTTTTCAGCCTTGTGTGGCTGCCGATAGGAATAGTATGCTACAAAAGAGCATTTAGCGGAGAATTAAGGCAAAGAAATACTGTAGATGCCGAGTGTTGATTAATTTTAATAACATGTGCAGTAAAAATTGTAATAATTAATATTTGCCTCCAAAGCGGATGGAAAGGCGGAAACTTTTTTCCGATACTTTTCTGTTCAGTAAGTCTCGGATATGGATTAGCGGGTATTTTTCCGGTAAATGCAGACTTTGCAGTGCTGACGCTCATGTCAGCTTTTGTTTCTGCAGTTGTAGGTAAACCGATAATAGTTATTGCTATATGTATGATTTTTGCACCGCTGACAGCCATTGTTCCTATTTCGATAGCAGCATTTATAGGTGGTAAAATGCCTTTTATGAAAAATTTTCGCCATTCGTGATCATGTTTATAATTTAATTATAGCAATAAGAACAACCTAACAACGCAATCAGAGATTGCTGTTTGCTTCGGAAATCTTGTTGACCACAATAAAAACAAGTGAGCAATATTTGCACACTTGTTTAATTGTTTTTTGTTATTAATTGTATGAACAGCAGTAATCAACGTAATTTGATACAATCATTTTAAAACTTGAATTGGCAGGTATGTCATAGCTTTGACCGGATTTATACAATGTGTATGAAGTTTCGCCGGGCAGCATAACCGACATATCTCCTCCGAGTATCTCCATAGTTTCCTTAGCTCCTGTATTGAACTCGTATTCACCTGCCATCATGAATCACAGAGTTTTACGCTCGCCGTTTTCAAATAAAATTGTGCGGCTTGTAACCTTGCCGTCAAAATATACATTTGCTGCTTTAACAACTGTAACATTTTTAAATTCCATACATTTCTCCTTGTTTTTAATAGAGAAATTATATAAGAAGCGGCAAATGATGTCAAGAATATTAAAGTTATATTAAACTAAGAGTTTATAAAGTTCAGCATTCTTTTCGGAAAGGTTCTTCCCACCAACCGTAAGCAATTCTTCCCGAAGCTTTCTGAGTCGGTGTTTCAGGATTTGAAAGAAATATTAAAAATGAGCCGCCTGGAGGAAAAATAAATTTACCCTGTTCATCGTCAACGATAGTTGTTTCAGGCTGCCCTCTTCTTGCAAAAGCTTTAATCCCTCCTATTGGTTCTCCGGTAACGTTAACTGCATATTGCAATTTGATTCGAGGCTGAGGAAGAGGGTAGAGGGCAGTATTGGAAGTCGTTACATTGCCGGATTCAAGAGGTGTTCCTGGAGGATTGCTGTTAAACCATATTTGTGCTCTGAATGGCGATTCGGATACATCGCTGACCGTCCATACGGTCACATGAAGATTTACTCCTGAGCATGGAGGATTATACAAACGTGCCCATGCGCTGGTGTTTTCACCGAATGTCAGGCTGTCGGCATAGCCGACAAAATATTTGCCTTCGAGTGATTTTGCCAGATTTATTGGAACATCGACAATGTATTTCAACGAAGGATTATAAAGTGATGAATTATTTTTGTTATATGAAGAGGCACATTCATGAGTGAAGCCTGAATTCATAGGACAATAAAGTATATCAAGGTTTTCATAGCTTGATTCATGTTGATTTGCTACAGGGTTATTTCCATAATGATAATTGTTCATAAATAATTCCAGCTTTCATATATTTTAACTTATTATATGACTTATATGTCAGAAAGTTGAGACGATAAATAAAAATATGGACAATTGTAAGAAATTGATTATAATGATTTATGTAAAGAATAAAATGTAAAAAAGCTTTGAAGCATATTTTTTATCTGCATGACTTTATAATCATGAATTAAAAAAGTATGCTTATTTTATTGACAAATTATGTATAAAAGGTATAATAAGTTATGCAAGTAATATTAATTATACAAATCATACTTAATGGAGATGATATTATGAAGGAACCAAAGGGTAAGCACATATTCGGAACAGTTAAAGTTGGAGAAAAGGGGCAGATTGTAATACCCAAGGAAGCAAGGGACATATTCAATATTAAGCCTGGAGACAGCTTATTGCTTCTGGGGGATGAAGCACAGGGAATTGCAATTGTTAAAACTGAGTTATTTCAGCAGTTTGCACATGAAATATTAAATTCTATGAATGGTACATCAGATAATGAATAATCTACAATAATAATTATATTATTATATAGCATTAGTATTAAAAGGGAGGTTAATATGGATAAGAAAAAAGTTGTTATAATAGGAGGTGGCATTGCGGGATTAACATCAGGCATTTATGCCGCAATGACAGGCTTTGATGCAGAAATTTATGAAAAGAATAGCATCGTTGGGGGTGAATGCACTGGTTGGGATAGAGAAGGATATCACATTGACAACTGCATTCACTGGATGATAGGAACAACAAAAGGGACGGAGCTAAATAAAATTTGGGAACTTACAGGTACAGTAGGAGATGGCATCGAAATTATAAATTCGGATAAAATGTATACTTCTGAACTTAATGGTCAAAGCATTACATTGTGGAAAGACGCCGATCGTACGGAACAGGAATTGATTAAGTTGTCTCCAGATGATGAAGTTGAAATAAGAAATCTCATGAAATGGTCTAGATTGTCTATGAATATTGAAATTCCAGCAAAAAAACCAACGGAACTTATGAGAGCTTTTGAGATGATTAAATTTATATGTTCTACTGGCACTGCATTGAAGCTTTTCAAGGAATTTAAAGGTATGGATACAAATGATCTCATGAATCGTTTCAAGCATCCCCTAATTAGATGCATGATTTCTGACTTCTGCACAAAAGAATCTTTGGGGTATACATTTCCTATGACTTACGGTAACTTTATAAGTGGAGATGGAGGAATTCCAAGAGGCGGATCAAGAGCGATGGCACTTAGGATGCAGAAAAAATTCGAAAATTTAGGTGGGAAAGTTTATACAAATTCAAGCGTAGAAAAAATTGTATTCGAAGAGAAAAATAGGGCAAACGGAATAGTAATCGCTAATGGAAAAAAAATAAAAGCTGATTACATCGTATGTGCATGTGATACGGATTATACCTTTGGGCATTTATTGGATAAATCATATATGCCAGATATGTTAAAAGAAATGTACAAAAACAGAAAAGCATACCCTGTTTATGGAATGTTTCAGGTTGCATTTGCAGTTGACTGTGATAAAGATTATGTTGGAGGAGATAGAATACTTGATTTAAGTGGCATAAAAATTGCCGATTGGGCGGGTGAAAGGCTTACCGTAAAATCATATTCATATGAGCCTGATTTTGCACCGGAAGGTCGTCAGATAATACAAGTTATGTTGGGACTTAGAGAGGAATCATATGATTATTGGATAGAACTTAATAAAAATAAAGTTGAATACGACAATAAAAAACACGAAATTGCAGATATGCTTATGAAAAAACTTGAAGAAAGATTTCCTGAATACAAGGATAAACTTAAAATACTGGATATCTGGACACCTGTTACATATCACCGCTATTGCAATGCTTATAAAGGATACAATCAATCTTTTATGATTACAAAACACAGTGCGAAGAATCCATATCCTTCTGCACATATAAATGGAATTGACAATATTGTTCTTGCAGGTCAATGGATTAATCCTCCTGGCGGACTTCCTGGTGCTGCTATCACAGGGAAATTCGCAATCCAAAGAATATTGAGGAAAGAAAAAAGAAGCATTGAGTTCTAATTCTATTTGAATTTTTAGATAAGCTTGAAAAATAAGTTAATTATTTGTATCAGAGTTTTGAAAGAACTGTTAAATTATTGAAATTATTACAAAATTAATAAATTGTTATTGTACAATATTATATTTATATGTATAATAGTATAATACAATTGAATTAGAGTACAAAGTTGGAGAAAATATGACTATAGAAATTGTTAACAATAATAGAGTTTACAAAGATAATTTAAAATTGAAAAATTCAAATAAAGCGGCAACACGAAATGTTAAATTTTATGATGTATTAGATCCGAAGCTATCAAAAAATAATGAACAAGGTCTTGATGAGATTTTTGAGAAATCAGCAGAAAAGTATAATGTTCCTGTCAATTTGTTAAAATCAGTAGCAAAGGCCGAATCAAACTTTAATCCTAAAGCCGTGTCCAAAGCAGGTGCTCAGGGAATAATGCAACTGATGCCTGCTACAGCGAGAGGCTTAGGGGTTACTGACTCGTATGACCCAGAACAGAACATTATGGGCGGAGCTAAATATTTGAGGCAGATGCTGGACAGGTTCGACGGAGATATTGAACTATCCTTGGCAGCATACAATGCAGGACCGGGCAATGTTTTAAAATACGGAGGGATACCTCCCTTTGCAGAAACACAGAATTATGTCGCAAAAATTAAAAGCTATTGCGGCGATAATATTCCTGTGATAGATACATATTCTCAAGGCGGCGCTTATGCAAAATCTTTGAATGGAGCAGATGTATTGAGCGATGACGCTTATAAGCGGGTTGGAGAGCTTCTCAACTCCATAGAGAGCTCAGACTTCACTGAGCTGTTAAGCAGCATGGGGATTGATTCGAAGGAATATGCGATGATGATGGAAATGTACAGATGCAAGGTTCAAATGGGCATGTATGACAATAACAGCACGGATTTTGAAAACCTATAACTATGAATTGAATAAACAGTTTAGATGACTTTTTCATGTATAAAGACATGAATGAGTCATTTTTTATATAATAGGATATATAATAGGATATATAATGGGAGATGCTAGTGGCAATCCAGTAAATATTGATTTAAAATCACCATATAGTTACAATTTCATATATTATCTTATGAGTATAAAAGTAAAAAATATAAATTCAAATTTTTTAAGAGAGGTAATAATATGGAACGGTTAAATCCTGATAAGCTTTATGTTGAATTCAGGCAGGTTACTCCTTATGAACCTGTTGTCGACCGCAAATACACATTGACG
>CAZNMO010000127.1:0-13750 GCA_964574195.1 uncultured Clostridiaceae bacterium
ATGTCCGTATATATGTCTTCTGTAAAATATTTGGGGCCTTCCGGGAGATATTTTACTATTTCATTCAGAAGTTCCTCCAAGTTCTCTCCTGTACCTGCTGAAATTGGAATTATACTGTTGAAATAGTCTTCGTGCATTATCATGGAAGCCGCTATCTGCTCCAGCTTGGACTTGGGTATCTTGTCTATCTTGTTCAGTACCAGAATCACAGGAGACTGGATATTTTGTGCCACCTCAATAATATTCTCCAAGCTTGGACTTGGGTTTATGAATTCCTGGGGTGTCTATGAACACTATCTGATATTCTCCTGTGGTATATATGCACTTTATTGAATTCCTTGTGGTCTGCGGCTTGCTGGATATTATTGTCACACGCTCACCCAGCAGCCTGTTTATCAGCGTAGACTTACCTACATTTGGTCTTCCTATTATTGTAACAAAGCCTGATTTGAATTTTTTATCCATAATTTCACCTCCTTAGAGTGATGCTGCATAGTTGCAGAATGATGCATTGTTTTTCTTATATCTGTCTTGAATAATTAGCTACTTTTCCGCCTCAAACTTTACAAAAGCTTCCGGCAGCAGTTCTCCTATGGTATGGACCCTTATGCTGTCACCGTATTTTGTGATGAGCTTTATGTCCAGCCCCCACTCGGACATAAACTGCCTGCATATACCGCAGGGGTAAGTAAAATCTTTTAAATTGCTGGCAACAGCAATTGCTTCAAATTCTCGCTCTCCCTCGGATATTGCCTTTGTGAAGGCCACCCGCTCTGCACAAATCGTAGCTCCGAAGGAGGAATTCTCAATATTGCAGCCTGTATATACCTTGCCTGTTTTTGTCAGCAATGCAGCTCCAACTTTGAAGTTTGAATATTTCACATAGGCATTCTCCATTGCCTTTCTGGCTTCATCAATTAGTATTTCATATTCCATGCTTTTCACTCCTTAATATCGATCCTTACATTGTCCGGAACTACCTGTATCCATGTCACGCCTTTATTGATGGTGATTTCATTCCCCTTAAGGTCCTTGTATACTGTTTTTGCGCTTCTGTCGCTTTTGCTCCACTCGAGCTCAATGAGCTTACCTCCTGTAAGGTAGTATCCCCTATTTTTGCCAAGATTCTCAACATCCAGTCTGCCTACTTTGTCCAGAACCTTTGATGTTGTTTTTTCAACTATTATGTTGGTTGTAGGGATATCCTTGCCGGAATCCTTGTCCTTCAGCCTGCTTCCATTTATCGTCCTGTAGAATAATTTATCCTTCTCATCATATTCATATCCTACTATGTAGTTCTTACTGTAAACAAAGCTTATTCCCTTTACTGTCTTTCCGTCCAGGTTGAGGAATTCTTCACTGAATTTGAAGTATTCCGGTGCTGTTTTGTTGTTGTACTTGTTCTTCTCCATTACCTCCCGCATAAGCTTTGTACTGGTGTAGAGGTTATGCGGCATTTTCCTGTCCTTGGAGCGCCAGAAGCAGGGTGAACCCTTCAGGTCGTTCAAGGTATTTACCTTCATGGAAGCCAGGTCCTGAAGTGCCTGTGGGCTTCCTCCGCAGTGAACGTAAACAGCATTGAATTCAAGTGCCTTGTCAATAAAATATGGTCTTGCGCTTCTGACCGGCCCTATCTTGTCGGTATGACCATGGTGGTATATAGCCATATATCTTGTTATGTTCCCTTCAACGGGAATCTCATATACTATCTCTGCATCAAGAAGTCCAGATTGTGGACGGGCATTTATCTCATTATCTATCATTACTGCGATGGGTCTCAAGTTTTGATCTGCTTCATCCTCTACAAGTACACCCGTCAAAGGACATGGTGTCCCTTTAGGCGGCTCTGGTGTAGGTGTTGGTACAGCAGTTGGTGTAGGCGTCGGTTCCGGCTCTATATTGGATACAGGCTTGCTGCATCCTGAAGCCAAGGTTACAACAATTAATACAATCATTATTACTGACAGCCAGCTTTTACTTTTCATTTGAAACCCTCTTTCTTAATTATTGCTTTACAGCTTGTCCCTTAAAGGGCTATGCCACCTTTCACAAGCTGTAAGCAGATGGATAAATGACCTCTACGGCCCGAATCCCACAATTTTAAGTACAGTTGCCCAAATGCGGCTTCCGAAAATCATGAAGCCTACTATCAAGGCATTCACTGCTGAAACCAATACCGCACCGGCTGCCACATCCTTTGATATCTTGGCAATAGGGTGGTATTCCATGGTCGAAGTATCGACTGCCCTTTCAATGGCTGTGTTGAAAATCTCACAAATAAAAACCAATGCTATAACAAAAATCAGTACAATAAATTCCATCCTGCTTATTTTCAGCATAAGCCCGAGTGTGACTGCAAGTAATGCAAAAAAGCAATGTATCTTCATGTTCCTCTGGGTTTTGATGCAGTACACCACACCCTCCATCGCAAGTCTCAGACTTTCCAGGAACCTTCTTGAACTCACTTCCTCACTTCCAATCTATTTAGTAAAGTTGAGCTCCTTCAGTATCTCTTCCTGTCTGTCAAACATTTCTCCCTCGGTCGCTTCAACCTCATGGTCATAACCAAGCAGATGGAGCATCCCGTGGACCAACAGGAAAGCAAGCTCACGCTCAAAGCTGTGTCCGTATTCTTTTGCCTGCTCTAATGTTTTTTCCATAGAAATCACTATATCTCCCAGGGCTAGTTCCTCATCAATATATTCAGCGCCCTCCTCTTCTTCCTCCTGCTCTTCCTCAGTGAATTCAAGCATTGGGAAAGAAAGTACGTCAGTAGCCTTATCTATCCCTCTGTATTCCTTATTGAGACTTCTTATCTCTTCATCATTCACAAAAGAAATGCTTACCTCATAATCCTCTTCACAGCCTTCAGAATCCAGGACCTTTTCCACTATTAGGGAAACCATCGTTTCCAGGACTTCGTCTACCGCCACTGTCTCCTGCCTGTTGTCTATCAAAACCGACATCTTCATTACCTCCGTTCTTTATTTGCCATAAATATTATATGTCCTTAATATTCTCAGGATACTCTATCCTGTCGTGGAATATACCTGCCAGGACCTTCACAAAAGCACTTCCGATGATTTCAAGGTCCTTCAAGGTAATATCACACTCATCCAGTTGTGCATCGTTTAGTTTATCCTTTATTATCTTCCTTACCCCCTGTTCAACCTGATCCCTGGTTGGCTCAGACAGAGACCTGATATATGCCTCTACAGAATCTGCAACCATTACTATGGCTGCTTCCTTGCTCTGCGGCTTTTTGAAGGGATATCTGAACTTTGTCTCATCAACGCTTTCATTTCCATCTGTCTTCATGGCCTTGTAATAGAAATATGCCACAAGGGTATTCCCATGATGCTCTTCTACTATTCTTACAACTGCTGACGGCAGCTTATACTTTTCCGCTATTTCAACTCCATCCTTCACATGTGAGGTTATCACAAGCGCACTCAGGTTTGGTGTTATCTTGTCATGAGGATTGTCCTTGGTGATCTGGTTCTCCTTGAAAAAATACGGCCTTTTAAGCTTGCCTATGTCGTGATAATAAGCGCCCACCCTGCACAGCAGAGCATTTGCCCCTATTTCTTCAGCAGCTGCCTCAGCAAGATTCCCTACCAGTATTGAATGATAATAAGTCCCGGGAGCTTCAATCAGCAGCCTTCTCAATATTGGCTGGTTGGGATTTGACAACTCCAACAGCTTGACAGGGGTTATTATGTCAAAGGTGGTTTCAAAAAAAGGAAGCGTTCCTATGGTGAATATTGCTGAAAGAATGCCCCCGATAACTCCGTACATTCCATTGAAGAGTATTGCGGTCAGACTCTCCCGGTTCATTATTCCTACACTGAAGACTATCATCAGGTTAACCAGGCTCACAGCCAAGCCGGCCAGGATTATAGTGCTCCTGTGGTGTGTCTTGGCTACCATACCTGCCGCCAGTATTCCCGACAGTAGCATTATTGCCACTATCTGCATATCAGAGCCTGTCAGGAAGCCTGCCAGTATTGACATCATTATATTGGCCATTATTGCGATTCTTGGGCTCACCAATATTGCTACAAGCATTGCCCCGGAGGGCAGTACGATAAGATAAGGAGATATACTTCCTGCCACCACCTCAATTATAAGTGTGGCCATAGCTATCAGGCTGATGAGGAAAATAGTGGAATTGCTATCCCACAGCTTTCTGTCCAAGCCCTTGAGATAAACACCCATTATTACAAGGCATATGCCAATTATTATTCCATAGCCGGTATAGAATTCAATATCAAAAGCCTCATTGCTCTTATACAACAACCCATAAGCATCAAGAAGTTCCATCTGCTGCGGGGTTACTTCCTTCCCCTTGTTGACTATGATACTGCCTTTACGTATCACGACATCCTCGACCTTTTCCTTTTCGCTCAGCTTGTTTGCCAGGGTGGTCTGCTCATCATAATACATGTTGGGCTTCAGAAGCATTACCGATATGTCGGCGCCTATTTCATTAAGCTTGCTTTTCTTCGGGAGATTCATGAAGAATTCCCTTATCTCGCTTCTTTTTGGATTCAACTGCTGTTCGGTGATCCTTCCACTCAGCATTTGGCTGTTTATGTATGTTATATTGTCCTTCAGGGTATTTATTTCAGTGTCTGAGGAAGTTAACAGTGTGTTGTACACAGTATTCCCAAGGCTAATGTTGGAGCCCTGCTCCAGGGCAGCCAGCTTCAGCTCCTTGTCCAGTTCAACATTCTGTCTTACGGAGCTTAGCAGTATGAAAAAGTCGCTTATCTTCTTTTCAATCTCGATCTGAACTGTCAAATCAAGCTTATATACAGGCTGGACGCTTTCCTCAGCCTGCTTTTTCCTCAGTTCCGTACTATACTTGTCCACTATATCGGAAGGGGCATAGATATCTTCTCCGGCTATATCCCCTGCCTTGAGATGGTATTTCTGCGGAGTGACATTCAAGACAAAAAGGGAAAAAAGAGCAGTAAACAGACATAGGATTATGGCTACTCTTATGGTAGTGCTGCTCTTAGCCAGCCTCTTCAAATTCATCATAGAAAACTTGATCATTTTCCCTCTCCTAAGTACCTCTGGTATTTTACCTGCTCTCATCCGTTTCAACAGTTACAGGCTTCCGCTTCTCTTCGTACTTTTCATAAGCCTTGATTATATCCCTCACCAGCTTATGCCTTACTACATCCTTTTCATTGAAGTATATAAAGCTGATGCCCTTTACATTTTTGAGTACCTCCATGACCTCCTTCAGCCCTGAGTATTTTCCTCTGGGCAGGTCGATCTGGGTTATATCACCTGTTATAATTGCCTTTGAGCCAAAGCCAAGTCTGGTCAGAAACATCTTCATCTGTTCCGGCGAAGTGTTCTGGGCCTCATCAAGAATTATATATGAATCATCAAGGGTCCTGCCCCTCATATATGCAAGGGGAGCCACCTCAATTGCTCCACGCTCGATATGCTTCTGGTAGGTTTCGGGCCCCATTATGTCATACAGCGCGTCATACAGCGGCCTCAAGTAGGGATCTACCTTGTTCTGCATGTCACCGGGCAGAAAGCCGAGCTTTTCTCCCGCTTCCACAGCCGGCCTTGTCAATACGATCCTGCTTACCTCCCGGTTTTTAAAAGCCTTTACTGCCATTGCCATTGCCAGGTACGTCTTCCCTGTTCCTGCAGGTCCTATGCCGAACACTATTTCATTCTTGTGTATTGCATCTACATACTTTTTCTGGCCTATGGTCTTGCTCTTTATGGCTTTACCCCGGGCATTTACTATTATAGTGTCCCCAAGCTCCTCAGTACGGTCCTCTTCGCCTTCCTTTACCAATTCAATTGTATAGCTTACTGAGTGGCCTGTAATGGTCTCACCCTCCTCCTGCATCTTCAGAAGGATCTCAAAGACCTTGCTTGTCATGGCTACAGCCTTTTCTTCACCTACGATCCTTATTTCTCCCTCTCTGACTATGATGTCAGTACCCAACTCTTCTTCAATCACTTTAAGATTCTGGTCATAGTCTCCGAAAATATTCATTAGCTTTTCCATATTTTCTATTGCCAAACCAACTTCTATCACATCGTGCTCCAAAGCTTTTCCTCCTAATGCCACGCAATGCAGCTGTTATGCATCAACCTGCCGTGCGGTTTTCAGTTTATTTTCTGTTTGATCCCTATATCTTCAAGAACTTCTATATTTATTTTAGCCTTAACAGCTTTCTTTTCTACATAGTAGTCAATTTTTTTATTCAATACCACTGCGCCCTCGGGAATCATGAGCTTGATCTTTGCGTTAAGCCTTTCTGCGCATCTTGCTTTAGCCTCTTCTACCGTAATGCTCTTCAGCTCTGCAACAAGCTCTTCAAATCTATATTCAATAAGCTTTATGGGAAAAACATAGTCTCCGAAGCTTACCAGGTTACTCTCCTTCACAAATTCATTGAACTCCTTGAAGCTAATGCTTTTCTTTCTTGAAAACTCCTTGTTCATCAGCTTTAGCTTATAGTGGCGGGCTACTTTTCCCGTTGGCCTATATTCAATCTGCTGTAACGGTATTTCCTCTGCCTCCTCATACCAGGTCCTTGCACTTATCTGTGCAAGAGAATGGATATATCTCGGCTCCAGCCCCTCTCTGATTATGGTGCCCGAAACGAGCTTCTGGCCTCTTCTTACCGATGCTCCATCCATAACCAGAGGATCTCCGGAAAGTACCAGAAGTTTGGTTATTATACCATCCTTGGCAGCAACGATATCGCAGGCATCTGTCCTGCTGATAAGCGGCGGGACCTCCCTTTTCTCCACAACCTCGATCACTGCCTTGGTACCCTTTATCTGTATGCCGACCCAGGAAAGCTCAGGAGTATTGATCAACACCTGGTTCTCAATATGCCTTTTATCCAGCTTGCCTTTGTAGCTGCCTTCCTTCAGTCCCTGCTCATACAGACATTTTCGAAGTGCTTCGGTGTCAACCGTCTTTGCGCCAACGATCTCTATCATCCAGACAAAAGAGGACATTATGTATATGAAAACAAACAGTGAGAGCAAACCTGTATAAAACAGTTTTCTCCTTTTAACACCTCTAATGATAAAAGGAAACCCCCGTTTATCCAATATGCTGACCGAGCTATCTGTTTTCCTTACAATGTCCCTGAGTCTTCCGAAGTTCTCCAGGCCGATCCTTGCCTTTACTGTAGTATAGTCAAGTTTCTCAATGTCCCAGATATAAATATTGTTGACCACCGCGAGATTAATAAACCTTTCGATTTTCAATCCTTTAACAATAATAATAGCATATCCCCTGAAATAATTCCATATTCGTATGATAAACATGCTTAACTTACCCCCGTCACTAAAGGTTTGCGTTATACAAATCTCAATACTCTATACCTGTTATCTCACCGACGATCGTGATCTCCTCCTGGAGTATGGTTTTTATAGAGAGGTTCCTCCCTGTAAGCCGCATTATGCAACTGCCGGTATTTATCCTTATAAGCTCCTCACTGTACTCGACGATCCCCTTGTGGTTTTCTACCGTGACCTGCGATGTTCCAATGATTATGACCTTTGAAACATCCAATACGATATCCTTTGGAAGTTCAAAAGCATTTGACAGCTTTTCCCTTATTTTATAGCTCTTCTTAACCATAGCACCCACCTCTATATAAATGTATGCCGTCATTATTCATAGAAGAACAAAAAGGCAGGCTATGCGATGCATAACCTGCCTTAAAAACATGCTACCTTATTCTTCTTTTCATTGCTCTTGGAGGTCCCAGTATTTCTGCCATCACAATACTCCTCAGCAGCTCCTCCTCAGTGATGTCAAGCACAAGGCCCCCACCTGTCTCAACATGGATACTCCTATTAGCCGATTGGCCTTCCCTGGCTTCTGCTTTCAAATGGAAGGAATGCTCTTCACATGCTCCTTCCGAGCTATCACTCTGTTCGGTATAGTAAAGGCTGCCGTTCCTTTTTCTGTCCTCCTGCTCGATTCCTTCCTCTTCGGTTACAGCCTCCGGTATCCCTTCGTTGACCGGTCCCTGCAACCCCTCATTCCAGCCGTTTTCCAAATCCATCAGTGCCTTTTTCAGGGGCTCAGGGATATTACTCCGCCTTTGGCCTGGAGCCGGCTGCCTGACGCTGCGCTGTTTGCTGCCGCCCTGCTTTTTCTGCTGCTCGGCAGCAAATTTGAATATGCCGACTACTATAGCTATCACGACAAATAAGCCGTCCAAATACATCCCTCCTTTGCTGGAGATGCTATAGGGGTTATTTCTTTTCCTTTTCTATACTATCACTTTTACCGACCTTTGATATTGCATCCCTCATTTGTGTATCGGCCTGCATGTTCTGCAGTTGATAATAATCCATTACCCCGATCTTGCCGTTTCTCAAAGCATCTGCAAAGGCTTTCGGTACTTCTGCTTCTGCCTCGACGACCTTGGCCCTCATTTCCTGCACTGAGGCTTTCATTTCCTGTTCCTTGGCAACAGCCATGGCACGTCTTTCCTCCGCTTTGGCCTGTGCTATCCTCTTGTCGGCTTCCGCCTGGTCTGTCTGCAGCTGTGCACCTATATTCCTGCCTACATCTACGTCGGCTATATCTATTGACAATATTTCAAAGGCTGTTCCCGAATCTAGGCCTTTTGCAAGCACTGTCCTGGATATCAGGTCGGGGTTTTCCAGTACGGCTTTGTGGCTCACTGAACTACCTACAGTTGTTACAATACCTTCGCCTACCCTTGCGATTATGGTCTCTTCGCCGGCTCCTCCGACAAGCCTCTCAATATTGGCTCTGACCGTCACTCTCGCTTTTGCCCTGACCTCTATACCATCCTTTGCCACTGCAGCTACTACTGGTGTTTCAATTACCTTTGGATTAACGCTCATCTGCACTGCCTGCAGCACATCCCTGCCTGCAAGATCTATCGCTGCAGCCCTTTCAAAGCTAAGGTCTATGGCCGCCCTCTGCGCTGCGATAAGAGCATTTACCACCCTGTCTACATTACCGCCTGCAAGGTAATGGGCTTCAAGTTGATTTACACTTACACTCAGTCCGGCTTTCCTTGCCTTTATGAGCGGATTCACTATCCTGCTGGGAACAACTCTCCTAAGTCTCATACCAACCAAGTTGAATATCCCGACATTAACGCCTGCTGCCAGAGAAGATATCCACAAGCCCAAGGGAACAAAGCTAAGGAAAATTGTCAGACCAAGTATTATAACAAACAAGGTTACTACATAGATCAAAATGCTTTCCATTCATATACCTCCAATATTTTAAACTCTTTTTACCACTATTCTATTTCCTTCAATTTTAATGACCTCTACCTCAATATCCTTTTCAATGAATTCTGCCTCCGATACTGCATCAACCCTTATCCCGTCAATGAGTACAGTACCCGCAGACCTCAACGGAGTCATAACAGTTCCACGCTTACCCAGGTATTTTTCATAGTCTTTGCTGCTGACATAACCCTGGTCATTCTTTTGCTCCGTGTTGAGTATCATGGATTTTACGAAGCGCTTCCCGTAGCCTAGTCTGTACATGGCTACTATCAACAGAATTGCAACTACTATTGTACCTATTAGGAAAAGTATCGCCTCGTAAAAGCTGGAAGAAATCATCACGATACTTGCAAAAACAAGCACAACCCCGGATATCCCTGCAACACCGAAGCCCGGCATAAGAGCTTCAACCATCAGCAGCACCAGACCCACAATATACAGGAAAGCCGTGAGCATGCTCCAATCTCCTAACATTCGTTACACCCCCAATTCTTTAAAATAGTAATATCAAGCTTTCATCCTGATTGCAATCAAGGACTTGAATTGCTTAGTTCAAGGTTATCATTACCTCTCACTAAGTATAGTATAATGATAACAGTTTTATGTGTGGTACACAACATCAAGACAGGACTAAAGTAGGCTGCCCCGGTCCGCAGGCGAATGACACATATTTCCAAATCGAATTATATGCATCATGCTCCTGCTTTCTAGCTCAATCTCACTCACGCTCACTATTTCAAGAATCATTGAATACACTTTGTTAGACAGGTATATAAAGATGCTTCTTTATTTGTACATTTGCGCAATATAAGAAGAATGCGACGTAAGCAAAGTGTGGGAGGCATAAGATTCTTCGCTGCGCTCAGAATGACACCCATCTGTCATCCTGAACGTAGTGAAGGATCTTGACTTCGAAGCCCAGCCTTGTCCGTTCCACGCGCAACTCGTAACGCGTAACCCGCAACGATATATGTCACATAATTCTGCTGATATACAGCAAAAACCGGCAGTTCACATTGAACTGCCGGTATAAACATACTATTCTTTTACTGTTTTTGCCCAGGAATCCTTCAAGCCCACAATTCGGTTGAAAACGGGCTTTTCCTTTGTAAAATCCTTGTTGTCCGGGCAGAAATATCCCATCCTGAGGAATTGATAGCCCTTGCCTGTCTCCGCATCTGCCAGGCAGGGTTCAACCTTGCAGCCTGTGAGCACTTCAAGGGACTCCGGATTAAGGTCATCCTTGTATTCTCTTCCATCCTCTCCCGGGTTGGATACTGCAAAAAGCTGGTTGTATAGGCGGACTTCAGCATCGAGAGCGTGAGCGGCCGATATCCAGTGAATGGTTCCCTTTACCTTACGGCCGTCCGGAGAGTTTCCTCCCTTTGACGCCGGATCATAGGAACAATGTATCTCGGTGATTTCACCTGTAGCAGGGTCTTTAACGACACTCTCACATTTAACGAAATAAGCGCTCTTCAGCCTTACTTCCCCACCAGGATAAAGCCTGAAATATTTCTTTGGCGGATTCTCCATGAAATCATCCTGCTCAATGTAGAGCTCCTTTGAGAAGACTACCTTCCTTGTTCCGCTGCCGGGATCCTCCGGATTGACCTCTATCTCAAACTCCTCTGTCTGGTTGTCAGGATAGTTGTCTATGACCACCTTCAAGGGCTTCAGTACCGCCATCACCCTGTCTGCCCTGCTGTTAAGGTCCTCTCTTATACAATGCTCAAGCAGCGCATAATCTACAGTGCTATTTGTCTTGGCAACACCGATCTTGTCACAGAAGCTTCTGATGGCAGCTGCAGTATAGCCTCTTCTCCTCAGACCGCAAAGCGTTGGCATCCTGGGGTCATCCCAGCCGCTGACTATGCCTGTCTCTACCAATTCCCTGAGATATCTTTTGCTCATTACAGTGTATGTAAGGTTCAACCTTGCAAACTCGATCTGCCTTGGCTTTTTCTCAGTTTCACATTCATTGACCACCCAGTTGTAAAGCGGCCTGTGGTCCTCATACTCGAGGGAGCAGAGGGAATGTGTGATTCCTTCCAGGGCATCCGATAGGGGATGCTGGAAGTCATACATGGGATATATGCACCACTGGTCGCCTGTTCTGTGGTGATGTGACTTAAGTATCCTGTATATTACCGGATCCCTCATATTCAGGTTGGGCGAGGCCATATCTATCTTGGCCCGAAGTGTCCTGGTGCCCTCTGGAAATTCTCCGGCTCTCATTCTCCTGAACAGATCCAGATTCTCCTCAACGGAACGCTCCCTGAAGGGGCTGTTTTTTCCCGGTTCCGTGGGGGTTCCCCTGTACTCCCTTACCTCTTGCTGGTTCAGGTCGCATACATAAGCTTTGCCCTTCCTTATAAGGAATTCTGCAAATCCGTACAGCTTTTCAAAATAATCCGATGCATAGAACAGCCTGTCTTCCCAGTCAAACCCCAACCATTTGATGTCCTCCATGATGGATTCCACATACTCCACATCTTCCTTGATCGGGTTGGTATCGTCGAATCTCAGGTTGCACAGACCCTTATACTTTTCTGCTGTGCTGAAATTTATATACATCGCCTTGCAGTGCCCTATGTGAAGATATCCATTGGGCTCGGGCGGAAAACGTGTATGAACTTTTTCGTATACTCCATCCTCCAGGTCCTTGTCAATAAAGTCATGTATAAAGTTGGAATAGATCCTGGACTCATCATCAGTCTGGCTTAAGCCTTCAGACATATTTCTGTCGTCATTGGTGTTTTCACTCATGAAACCTTTACCTCCATTTCATCATCTCTGCGTTATCAATCTTCTGATTATTATACTATATATAGTTTATTTTCACCAGTATTCTAATGTATTTACAATAAAAATGAGCTGGCAATATAGTATTTCCATAATTGATAAAAAAAATGGAAATCCTTATAGGATTTCCATTTTTTTTATTTTTGTAAATGTTGCCTTACAATTGAATTGACCAATTTGCCATCAGCCTTGCCCTTTACTTTGGGCATCAGCGCACTCATGACCTTGCCTAAATCCTGCATGCTTTGTGCGCCTACTTCGAACACTGTATCTGAAACTATTTGGTTGAGCTCATCCTCGGTAAGCTGCTGAGGCAAATAACCCATCAGAATACCAATTTCTTTTTCTATATTTTCAACCAGGTCGGGTCTGTTGCCTTTTTCAAAGTCAGGTATTGAATCCTTTCTTTGCTTAACTCCCTTGGCAATTACCTCTATAACACCCTCATCGTCCAATTCAATCTTCTTGTCCTTTTCGATCTGCAATATGGCGGCTCTCATCATGGTAACGACATTTTTCCTGATGACATCCTTTTCCTTCATTGC
This sequence comes from uncultured Clostridiaceae bacterium, assembly GCA_964574195.1. GTDB lineage: Bacteria > Bacillota > Clostridia > Lutisporales > Lutisporaceae > BRH-c25. The sequence continues at coordinate 12,636 of CAZNMO010000127.1, forward strand.
AGTCTTAAGGTCTTGCTGTAATACTTCCTTGAGGGACATTCACATCAACCTTCTTTTATTTTGTTTTTCTTTTTCTTGCAGCTTCAGATTTCTTCCTTCTCTTTACACTTGGGCTCTCGTAATGCTCTCTTTTTCTAACCTCTGCCAAAACCCCGGCTCTGGCACATTTCTTTTTAAACCTTCTGAGAGCGCTTTCAAGAGATTCGTTTTCACCAACTCTGATTTCAGACATATATTTCCCTCCCTCCGCTGGTAACAATCCTTACAGTATACTACATACTGTGTTACAAAGTGGGATAAATTCCAATTCGTCCCGACGTGTCAATGCCCTATTGATATCTCAAACATTGTAAACCGCCGGTGGTCCTATAACATTTAGCAGATAATCCGATTAAGGTTATAAAACACTTAGTTAATTATACATTAATTGATTATTTAGTGTCAATAACAGGTTTTTTGACTTTTTTCCACTATCCCAATGAAACTTGAAGCTTACGTCCTCCCAATATATGAAAATGCAGGTGTGGCACTGCCTGCCCACCATCCTTCCCAACATTGGAAATTACCCTGTAGCCGCTTTCAGCTATACCTGCTGCTTTGGCTATCTGCGGTATTTTCTCAAAAATATACCCAACCAGTTGTGAATTGCTTTCATCTATATTCTGGGCAGACTCAACATGTTGCTTGGGTATGATCAATATATGAACTGGAGCAAGTGGGTTGATGTCCTTGAAAGCCAATACCCTGTCATCCTGATAGACCTGACTGCATGGTATCTCCCCATTTACAATCCTACAGAAAATACAGTCACTCATTACTTCACCTCCTTAGTCCAATCCGGCATTACACCTGTGGAAACCATATCCACCGATGATGCATTTATTGATATTCAACAGAAATTATCTGAATTCCTGCCTCAATTTCGATATATTAAATTTTTATTCTGCCTTCAACATGATCCCCTTTCAATGCAACAAGCCTAGTATCTATTATTTTTCCCTTAATATCCTCCAGCGATTCAGAGACGACCCTTATATAATTATCTGTCAGTCCCTCATAAGAATCATTGTTTTCATCCAGGGAATGCTCATACAAAACCTTCATACTGCGCCCAA
>CAZNMO010000128.1:0-1489 GCA_964574195.1 uncultured Clostridiaceae bacterium
CCAATTGACACACAGAAGCTTGTAGATGTGATGAAAAAACTTGGGCTTTTGGAAGGAGACTCTTAAGAAAGATTGAGGATCAGGATTCAAAGCTTTTGATAATTTGATTTTTTTGAGGGTGATAAAATGGGGTTACAAAGTATTCTGCTATCTTAACATACTGGAGGTGACAGTATGTCTGTCTCCTTGATAAAAGATATTATATACAGTATTTCATGCGGTAACAAACTGCGTGATAGTAAATCGATAATAGTATCAGAAATAGTGTACGCTAAAATAAATAAATATACCGATGTTTTCAGATGTATGGATGAAGTCCGCGCATATGATGATTATACATACAAGCATTGTATAAATACAGCCTTCTATTCTATGCTGATTGGAAGGTGGCTTGGGTTGCAGGAAAGTAAAGTACAAAAACTGATTCTGTCAGGGCTTCTTCATGACATAGGAAAGGTTAGAATACCAATTGAGATATTGAATAAAAATGGAAAGCTGACAGATGAAGAATTTGAGTTGATAAAGAAACACACAATATACGGTAATGATATGTTAAATGAGGTTTCAGGGGTAGACCATGAAGTCAGGAGGGCGGTTTTATTTCACCATGAAAGGCTGAACTGTTCGGGATATCCTCTGAATGCGTCTACCGATACAATAGGTTTATACGCAAAAATCGTTGCAATTGCTGATGTTTACGATGCCATGACCTCGGATAGGGTATATAAGAAAGGGGCAACACCTTTTGAGGCATTTGAACTGCTTAAGACAGAAGGAGAAGGACTTTTTGATGCTACCATACTATATACATTTATAAATAATATATCAAAGTATTATCTGGAAACCGAAGCGACTTTGCTTCTATAGATATGATAATCATAAAACCATCTACACATACAAAATATGTGCGCAGATGGTTTTATAATTTATAAAATAATAGCAAATAATACATTTATGTATTGAAATTGGAATTTGCATATAATATAATATGTTCAACGGGACGATATTATTATATGTGGGATAAAATTTGACCATAGGGGTAATAAAATGAGTGAACTAATTAATCTGCAAAAGCGGCTGGTTCCGGAAGTAGTAGAAATCACAGAAAAGAGATACAGCATACTAAGGGCGATTGAGTTCAACCAACCCGTAGGCAGGCGTGCACTGGCCGGTATGCTCGGACAGAGTGAGCGGTGGGTGAGAAGCGAGCTGGATATCCTGAAAAACCAGAATCTTATCGATATACAGGCATTAGGCATGATGGTAACAGATGAAGGGAGGGATGTCATTTACAAGCTGAGAGAATACATATCTGAGCTTAAAGGTCTCAAGGATCTTGAGAACACAGTGAAGGAGATGCTTGGCATCCAAGAGTTCATTGTTGTTCCGGGGGACTCGGCTCATGATCCTCAGGTGCTTACAGAAATGGCCAAGGTGGCCTTTGAGTATTTGAAAAAGATAATTAGGGATGATGATATCATTGCAGTAA
>CAZNMO010000128.1:1499-13456 GCA_964574195.1 uncultured Clostridiaceae bacterium
GCTCTGTCGGTTGCAGAGAACGCATACAAGGTAGAAGCGGAGAATGTTACTGTAGTACCTGCCAGGGGTGGTATAAAAGCGGATCTGGAGCGGCAGGCAAACATAGTAGCCGCAAAATTGGCCAAGAATATCGGCGGAAAGTATTATCTGCTGCATCTTCCTGATAACATAAGTGAGGATATGATAGTAAGAATGTCTGATGATCCTGATATTGCAAAGGTCCTTGATTACATAACCAGGACTGACATCTTGCTATATGGCTTTAGTTCCTTTGAGTCCATATGCAAGAAAAGGAACTTCACCGAAGAAGAGGTTGAGAACCTGAAGAGGCTGAAGGTAAGGGCTGAGGCTGTCGGATGCTACTTTGATATAAGCAGCAAGATAGTCTATCGCTCAGGCAGAGTAGGTATAAAACCGGAGTATTTAGATAGTATAAGGACTATGATGGCTGTAGGCGGAGGTGTTTCCAAGGCTGAGCCGATAGTATTGGTAAACAGGGGCAGAAAAAACAGAGTCGTTGTAACAGATGAAGCTGCTGCCCATGAAATATATAAGATTTTAAAAGGAGGAAATTGAAAATGGCACTTAGAGTAGGTATCAATGGTTTTGGAAGAATAGGTAGGCCGGTATTTAAAATCGCGCAGGAGAAGTTTGGTAAAGATGCAGAGATAGTTCTGATAAATGATTTAACAGATCCTAAGACTTTGGCGCATCTATTAAAATATGACAGCACATACGGCGTTTATGGCGGAGAAGTGAAAGCCAAGGAGCATTCCATAGTTGTCAATGGCAAAGAAGTAGAGATCTGTGCTGAGACAAAACCTGAAAACATCAAATGGGGAGAATACGGTGTAGACGTAGTTATTGAATCCACAGGCAGATTCACAAGCAAGGAATCAGCTATGGCGCATGTAGCAGGCGGAGCAAAGAAGGTAATAATATCCGCACCTGCCAAGAATGAAGATATAACAGTAGTTATGGGTGTTAACGAAGACAAATATGATCCTGAAAAGCATGTTGTAATATCAAATGCTTCATGTACAACAAACTGCTTGGCGCCAGTTGCCAAGGTACTCCATGAGAACTTCGGGATAGTGAAAGGCTTGATGAACACTATCCACTCCTATACAAACGACCAGAGGATACTTGACCAGCCGCATTCTGACCTCAGAAGGTCCAGAGCAGCTGCACTGTCAATAATCCCAACAACTACAGGCGCAGCAAAAGCAGTATCTCTGGTACTTCCTGAGCTGAAGGGCAAACTGACAGGACTTTCAATGAGAGTTCCAACACCTACTGTATCAGTTGTTGACCTGGTTTGTGACCTGGAAAAGAATGTAACAGTTGAAGAAGTAAACGCAGCTCTCAAGAGAGCAGCAGAAAATGAACTCAAGGGGATACTGGAATACTGTGAAGAGCCGCTGGTTTCAATAGACTTCAAGATGAATCCGCATTCCTCAATACTGGATGCACTTTCCACCATGGTCATACAGGACAACATGGTAAAGATAATCTCCTGGTATGATAATGAGTGGGGCTATTCAAACAGAATAGTAGACCTCATCAAGTACATGGCAAACAAATAATATAAAAGAATAAATTGTGGATATGGTCCGGTTTTGAGGTCAGCCTTAAAACCGGACTGTATTCAAGTTAATTAAGAATATATTATGGATTGGAGGAATATAGATGCTGAATAAGAAATCCATACAGGATATTGATGTAAAAGGCAAGAGAGTCCTTGTGAGAGTAGACTTCAACGTCCCGATAGATGAGAATGGCGTTATAACTGATGACAGAAGAATAAGAGAAGCGCTTCCCACAATAAAATACTTGAAGGAGCATGGTGCAAGAGTGATCCTCATGTCACATCTGGGAAGACCCAAGGGGAAATTCAATGCGAAATACTCCCTGAAGCCTGTTGCTGAAAGGCTTTCCGAAAAGCTGGGCGCCAATGTGGCATTAGCCCCTGATGTAATTGGAGAAGCAGTACAGTCTATGGTTGATGCTCTGAAGGACGGAGATGTGATGCTCCTTGAGAACGTAAGGTTTTATGAAGAAGAGGAGAAGAATGACAAGGAGTTTTCAAAGAAGCTTGCCGCGCTGGGAGACATATATATAAACGATGCTTTCGGAACAGCACACAGAGCCCATGCAACAACAGCCGGAATTGCTGATTACCTGCCATCTGCCATTGGCTACCTTATAAAGAAGGAGCTTGACATAATGGGCAAGGCGTTGGTTGAGCCCGAAAGACCTTTCATAGCCATTCTTGGCGGTGCCAAGGTATCCGATAAGATAGGCGTTATCGAAAATCTTATGGATAAGGTAGACGCACTCCTGATAGGCGGAGGCATGGCATTTACCTTCTACAAAGCCATGGGTCATGAGATAGGAAAATCGATACTTGAAGCCGATAAGGTGGAGCTGGCCGGAGAAATATTGAAGAAAGCCAAGCAGAATCACCTGCGTCTGCTGCTTCCTGTGGATATAGTCGTTGCACCTGAGTTCAACAATGATGCACCCAGAAAAACAGTGGCAGTGGATGCGATCCCGAAAGACCAGATGGGGCTTGATATAGGGGAAAACACAATGGCTGTATACTCCGACATTATTAGAAATGCAAAGACCGTTGTCTGGAATGGCCCTATGGGAGTATTTGAAATGCCGAACTTTGCAAAGGGTACCTTTGCTTTGGCTGAGGCATTGTCAGAATGCAAGGGCACAACCATCGTCGGTGGCGGAGACTCCGCAGCGGCAGTAGAGCAGCTGGGTTTTGCAGATAAGATCACACATATTTCGACCGGCGGCGGAGCATCCCTGGAATTCCTTGAAGGCAAGGTGCTTCCGGGCATAGATGTTATTGAAAGCAAGTGAGGTGAAAATGATGCGCAGACCATTGATAGCAGGAAACTGGAAAATGAACAAGACTGTAAGCGAGGCAGTTAAACTGGTTGAGGACCTAATGCCCCTGGTAAAGGGAGCTGCAGCAGAGGTAGTGGTTTGCCCCACCTTTGTATGTCTTAATGATGTGGTTAAGACAGTACACGGCAGCAATATCGGAGTTGGTGCCCAGAACATGTATTACAAGGAAAGCGGAGCATATACCGGTGAGATCTCCCCAGTATTCTTGAAGGATATGAAGGTTGAATATGTAATACTTGGGCATTCGGAGCGCAGACAATATTTCAATGAAACAGATACAGAGATAAACAAGAAAGTAATTGCAGCTTTAGATCACAAACTCAAACCAATACTTTGTGTAGGTGAAACCCTTGAAGAGAGGGAGCGCGGTACGACCTTCGATGTGATAGCAGCGCAGGTAAAGGGCTGTGTAGAAGGGCTTAAGGGCAGAGATCTGGAGGACCTGATAATAGCTTATGAGCCGGTATGGGCCATAGGTACCGGCAAAACTGCAACCAGCCAGGATGCGAACGAGGTAATAGGTTTTATAAGGAAGCAGCTTGGTGAGCTGCTGGGCAGTGATGTGGCAGAGGCTACACGAATTCTCTACGGCGGCAGCGTCAAATCTTCAAATACAAAAGAGCTGATGGGCATGCCGGAAATAGACGGGGCTCTGGTAGGCGGAGCAAGCCTGGATGCAACGGAGTTTTCAAAGATAGTAAATTACAATATGTAAGATAAAGTAAAGAAATAAAGGAGGATAACGATTCATGACAGTTATAACAGATATTTTTGCAAGAGAGATAATGGACTCAAGAGGAAACCCAACCATAGAGGTGGAAGTCGAACTGGAAGGCGGAGCGCTGGGAAGAGCGGCTGTTCCTTCAGGAGCATCCACAGGAGCTTTTGAAGCAGTTGAACTCAGGGATGGCGACAAGTCCAGATACCTTGGGAAAGGCGTACTGACAGCAGTAAACAATGTTAATGAAATAATCGCACCTGAGATAATAGGTATGAACGCTCTTGATCAGGTAGCAATTGACGAAGCCCTTATCGAGCTGGATGGCACACCTAACAAGGCAAAGCTCGGCGCCAATGCAATACTGGGTGTTTCTCTGGCAGTGGCACATGCGGCTGCTGAAGCACTTGGGCTTCCACTTTACCAGTATGTAGGCGGAGTAAATGCAAAGACACTGCCGGTACCAATGATGAACATACTTAACGGCGGAAAGCATGCAGACAATAACGTAGACATTCAGGAGTTCATGGTCATGCCTGTTGGGGCTGACAGCTTCAGGGAAGCTCTCAGAATGTGCGCTGAAGTATTCCATAATCTCAAATCAGTCCTGAAGGCAAAAGGCTACAACACGGCTGTAGGAGACGAAGGCGGCTTTGCTCCCAATCTCAAGACCAACGAAGAAGCTCTTCAGGTTATAGTAGAAGCAATTGAAAAGGCTGGTTACAAGCCCGGCAAGGAGTTCTTCATAGCATTGGATCCTGCATCCACTGAAATGTATGAGGAAGCAAAAGCAAAGGGTGAAGAAGGAAAATACTACTTCTGGAAGTCCGGCTTTATGAAGACAAAGGAAGAAATGGTTGAATTCTGGGCTGACTTGGTAGACAGATACCCGATCATATCAATAGAAGACGGTATGGCTGAAGAGGACTGGGATGGCTGGAAGCTCATGACAGAAAAACTCGGAAGTAAGATCCAGCTGGTCGGTGACGATCTCTTTGTTACCAATACTGAAAGACTGGAAAAGGGTATCAAGCTTGGCGTATGCAACTCAATACTTATAAAGGTAAACCAGATAGGTACCCTTACTGAAACTTTGGATGCCATACAGATGGCTAACAGGGCAGGTTATACTGCAGTAATTTCACATCGCTCAGGAGAAACCGAAGATGTGACCATAGCCGACCTGGTAGTTGCTATGAATGCCGGACAGATCAAAACCGGTGCTCCTTCTAGAACAGACAGGGTTGCAAAATACAACCAGCTTATGAGGATCGAAGAAGGGTTAGGCACAATGGCAAAATATTTAGGCATAAATGCATTTTTTAACCTATAAGTGCTATACAAATTAAAAATATGTGATATAATAATGGGGTATAGTAAATATCCCATTATTGTATTTTATATATCTTTGTGTTAAAATGTTTCATGTAGGTTTCTGCGCGGAAACCACATGTATAAATGGAGCATGGAACGAGAGACTAAAACCAGATAATCGTTCTGATGGTACAGGGAGATATGAACTACTAGAAGATGGGAGGTGCTGGGAGTGAGAATAGCTTTAGTAATTTTACAGTACGTTGTTTGTCTGACACTGATAGTCAGTGTGCTTTTACAGCCTGGAAACAGTGCCGGATTATCCGGTTCCATAGCTGGAGGTGCAGAACAGCTTTTCGGAAAAAAGGTAAGTAAGGGATATGAAGGTCTGTTCAGCAAATTGACAACAACAAGTGCGATCTTATTTATGGTTTTATCGGTTGCACTGGTACTTGTAAAATAATATTTTGATAATTATAGCCTGACAATTTTGTTAGGCTATATTATGTATATGCGTAAGTTAAAAGTTAAAATTTCTATATGTTCCGCTTTTATAGGCTTAATAGTATAGCACAAAAGAGCTGGGCATGACTAATGATGTAACCGCTCCGATTGTATTTGCATGCAATTGCCGGCACACCTCAGCCTGGAATATTAACTTTTAATATTTTAAAGTATCGTGTATACAGTATTATATACATTTTATAAGTATTAGGAGGGTTATTGGATGGATTTGATGGTTTTAGCTCCGTTATCAGGTTTACTCGCGCTGATTTTTGCTTGGTATCTTGCAGGCAGTATCATCAGGAAAGATCCGGGAACAGACCGTATGAAGGCGATCATGGGTTATATTCATGAAGGTGCAATGGCATTTTTATTCAGAGAATACAGAGTGCTCGTTGTATTTGTGGCCGTTTTGTCAATAATACTGGGATTGTTCTTGAAGAGCTGGCTGACAGCCCTGTGCTTTGTGATCGGTGCAAGCTGTTCGGTTCTGGCAGGCTTTTTCGGTATGCAGGTAGCGACCAAAGCCAATGCAAGGACTGCAAACGCAGCGCAGCATGGTCAGAATGAAGCTCTTGGAATAGCTTTCAGGGGTGGCGCTGTAATGGGTATGTGCGTCGTAGGTCTTGGACTTATGGGCGTAGGCATCCTTTATATGATCATAGGTGATGCTACCATAGTAACCGGCTTCGGTTTGGGCGCAAGCTCCATAGCACTTTTTGCCCGTGTAGGCGGCGGCATATATACAAAAGCTGCTGACGTAGGTGCGGATCTTGTAGGTAAGGTCGAGGCAGGGATACCTGAGGACGATCCGAGGAATCCTGCCGTAATAGCAGACAACGTCGGTGATAACGTCGGTGACGTAGCCGGAATGGGAGCGGATCTTTTCGAATCCTATGTAGGCTCGATTATTTCAGCAATCACTCTTGGTGCCATCATATATGCAGGAAAAGCCGAAGGAGTTCTGTTCCCAATGCTTTTATCCGCTATTGGTATTGTGGCATCAATTATTGGAACCACTTTTGTAAGAACAGATGAGAAGAGCAATCCTCAGAGCGCTCTGAGCAGAGGAACCTATGGAAGCTCTCTGCTGGTTATAATCGCATCCTTTATACTGAGCCGTTATATGTTTGGAAACCTGAATGCTTTCTGGGCAGTTGCCGCAGGAATCGTAACAGGTTCGATCATAGGCTTCATTACAGAAGTATATACCTCAGGAGATTATAAATATGTAAAGAGAATAGCACAGCAGTCAGGTACTGGAGCTGCCACTACAATAATCAGCGGTCTGGCTGTCGGGATGCTTTCCACAGTTGCTCCGATACTGTTTATAGCAATAGCTGTGCTTGTAGCTTACAATTTTGCCGGGATATACGGAATTGCACTTGCTGCAGTGGGTATGCTCTCAACAACAGGAATGACTGTTGCTGTTGATGCATACGGGCCTATCGCTGATAACGCAGGAGGAATTGCCGAAATGGCAGGTATGCCCAAGGCAATACGTGCAATTACAGATAAGCTGGACTCGGTAGGCAATACAACTGCCGCCATAGGAAAAGGCTTTGCCATAGGCTCTGCGGCGCTTACCGCACTGGCACTGTTTGTTTCCTATTCTGAAGCTGTAAAGCTCAGTACTATAGATATACTTGATCCCAAGGTAATGGTCGGCCTGTTTATAGGCGGGATGCTGCCCTTCCTCTTCGCAGCACTGACAATGGAAGCAGTCGGTAAAGCAGCAAATCAGATGATCGAAGAGGTCAGAAGACAATTCAGAGAAATGCCGGGAATAATGGAGAGCACGACAAAGCCTGATTATGCGAAATGTGTTGACATTTCAACATCTGCAGCCCTCAGAGAAATGATAGTTCCAGGCCTTCTTGCCGTTGCAGCACCTATAGCTGTGGGATTATTCCTTGGAAAAGGTGCATTGGGTGGACTTATAGCGGGCGCTGTTGTCACAGGTGTGTTACTTGCAATAATGATGGCAAATTCAGGCGGTGCCTGGGATAATGCCAAGAAGTTCATAGAATCGGGAGAGCAGGGCGGCAAGGGCAGCAGCTCACATAAGGCTGCAGTTGTAGGAGACACTGTTGGAGATCCCTTCAAGGATACAGCAGGACCGTCTATGAATATCCTTATAAAGCTCATGACGATAGTGGCATTGGTATTTGCACCATTATTCATATAGAGACTGTCCATCATCCATAACCTGTTGAGAAATCATTTCCGCAGTAATGCTATGGTTTGAAGCCGTTCATTACTGCGGTTTTGTATAATTTGATAATAAAGGCAATATCATGTAAAATTAAAGAGATGACAGATAAGTCATCTCTTTAATCTATTTTTTGGAGGTTGCAATGCGATCATTAGTTTTGTATATGGCAGCAGTAAATATTGTTGCGTTTTTAGCAATGGGTATAGACAAATACAAGGCACAGAGACATAAATGGAGAATAAGTGAGGCCAGCCTTTTTGTACTGGGGCTGATAGGGGGCGGAATCGGAGTTTATGTGGGGATGGGTCTTTTTCATCACAAAACAAAACATCTGAAATTTACCATAGGAATTCCGCTAGTCATAATACTGAATATAACGATGCTATGGTACCTGCTTCAAAGGCTTGGACTTATATAGAAAATTATTTCCCCGGGAAATACAATTTGAAAAAACTCACAAAAGCACCTTTGAATGTTATAAGGGAAATATGCTCATAATAAAGGTATCTCCTTATTTTATACGGAGAAATAGGCAAGAACCGGATAGATCAAGCTTTACCGGGGGTGTTGTTTTTGAAATGTATCAACAGTGAGTATGCAAAGGAATTTTATTATAAGGGCAATAATACGGGAGTTTTGCTTATACACGGATTTACCGGAACTCCCTCGGAGGTGAGGCTTCTTGGGGAGTATCTGAGGGACTGTGGCTATACTGTTAAGGGAATACTGCTGAAGGGGCATGGTACCAACCTGGAGGACATGCGAAAATGCAACTACAGGGATTGGATCAGGGGCGTAGTTGAAGGCTATAAATCACTGAAGCAGGAATGCGATGAAGTGTTTGCGGTGGGTTTGTCAATGGGAGGACTGCTTTCCCTGTACCTCGCTCGGAACTATGATGTAAGGGGCGCAGCTGTGCTTTCAACACCTATCAGGATACATGGAAGGGCAGCAGCTCTTGACTTCATAGAGAAAAATTTCCGCACCTATATACTGCGGAGCCCGGGAAATATGGATATGAATATAATCAGCTATGATAGATCACCTTTGATCAGCGTACACAACCTATTCCGGCTTATCAGACATGTAAGGGCAAGCCTGGGAGCCATTGAAAAACCTGTATTGATAATGCAGTCCTATGGCGACAGGACAGTAAGTCCTCTAAGCGCAAATATCATATACAATAACATAGGCTCAAAGGATAAGAGCATAATATATCTTCACAAAAGCGGACATCTGATAACCTGTGACAGCGAAAAGGAGCAGGTATTCAAGGAAGTATACAGCTTTATCAAGAACAAATCAGCCTACAAGAGAGACGAAAATAAGAAGGAAGAGAGGTGCAGCAGTATTGGATAATCTTGAAATGGAAATAAGCACTGAGATGAAAAACAAATTATTGTCCTATATGAAGGAGGACGCATACAAACCACTTTCCTACGGTGAATTGAGGAAGGAGTTCCAGGAGGATTTCGGAACAGAAGCAGAGTTTGAGGCTGTGTTGAATTCGCTGCTTGAGGATGGGAGTATAATAATAACTAGGAAAAATAAATATGGCGTGACAGAAAAAATGAACCTGGTACCGGGGCGAATTCAAGGAAACAAAAAAGGCTTCGGGTTTCTGATACCCGACAACAAGGACATATGTGACTTGTTCATACCGGTTGAAAATCTAAATGGCGCAATGCACAATGACAGGGTAATTGCAAGGTTGACCTCTGGGGAACTGGGGACAAAGAAAAGTGAAGGCGAAGTCATAAAGATCCTTAAGCATGCCAACGAAAAGATCGTTGGTACCTTTGAGAATGGTAAGGGCTTCGGCTTTGTCGTTCCTGACGATCCGAGGATATATCAGGATGTTTTTATACCCAAGGCCGACTTCAATGGAGCAAAGGACGGGGACAAAGTAGTCGTTGATGTCGTCAGATGGCCGGAGGCCAGGAGGAACCCTGAGGGCATCGTAACAGAGGTACTGGGGCATAAGGATGATGTGGGGACAGATATCATTTCGATCATTAGAGGCCATAACCTGCCTGAGGAGTTTCCTCCCGAGGTAGAGGAGCAGGCATCAAAGATCCCGGAGAAGGTTCCGGAAGCGGATATTTCCAAGAGACGTGACCTGAGAAACAGAGTAATAGTGACAATTGACGGTGAGGATGCTAAGGATCTGGATGACGCAGTATCCCTGGAAGTATTGGAAAATGGCAATTATCTGCTGGGAGTACATATCGCCGATGTGACGCAGTATGTTTTTGAGAATTCCCATTTGGACAAGGAAGCATTAAAGAGGGGCACCAGTGTATACCTGGTAGACAGGGTGGTACCTATGCTTCCAAGGAGGCTTTCAAATGGTATATGCAGCCTGAATCCGCAGGTTGAGCGCCTTACTCTGAGCTGTGATATGGAAATAGACAAAAAAGGCAAGGTAAAGAAATACGAGATATATGAAAGTGTCATAAAGACAAAGGAAAGAATGACCTACAAGAACGTCAACAGGATATTGACCGATAACGACCCTGAGGTCATGGACAGGTACAGCGAGCTGGTGGAGACCTTCAAGGAAATGGAAAAGCTGATGCATATCCTGAACAAGCGCAGACGCACACGGGGCAGCATTGACTTTGAATTTGAGGAGACCAAGATCATACTTGATGATCATGGCAAACCGGTTGAGATAAGGCCTTACGACAGAGGAGTATCCGAGCGTATCATCGAGGAATTCATGCTGGTATGCAATGAGACGATTGCCGAGCATATGTTCTGGAAGGAGATCCCCTTTGTGTACAGGGTCCACGAGGATCCCAACGCAGAAAAGCTCCAGGCCTTCAATGAATTCATATTCAATTTCGGCTATCATATAAAAGGAATAGCTGAGATACATCCAAAAGCACTGCAGCAGCTGACTGACCAGATCAAGGGGACAAAGGAGGAGCGTATCATCAACACACTTATGCTTCGTTCCCTGAAAAAGGCAAGATATACTTCGGAAAGCCTGGGCCATTTTGGACTTGCAGCCAAGTACTACTGCCACTTTACTTCCCCCATAAGAAGGTATCCGGATCTTATGATACACAGGATAATAAAGGAAGATATCCACAACAAGCTGACCGAGAAGAGGATCAAGCACCTTCAGTCTATCATAGAAGGCATAGCAGAGCAGTCCTCACTGCGTGAGCGGGCAGCAGACGAAGCCGAGAGAGCAGTGGAAGACCTCAAGAAAGCGGAGTATATGAGAGACAGGATAGGAGAGGAATACGACGGAATAATCTCCAATGTCACCTCTTTCGGAATGTTTGTGGAGCTTGACAATACCATTGAAGGGCTTGTACATATGAGCAACATGGAGGACGACTATTACCAGTATGACGAGGTCCACCATATGCTCATAGGCGAAAGAAGAAAGAGGACCTTCAGGATCGGCGACAGTGTTAGGATCAGGGTGCAGAATGCTGATATAAGCAGTAGGACCATAGATTTTGTGCTGATCGAATCCAGAAAGGAAGAACAGCAGGAGTAGGAAACCTGATGAAAGTAAAAAGCAGTTGATTGAGGATAGGAATATGGTAGACAGTTATTGCAGCATGGATAATAGATACCGTATTCCTATTTATTCTCATTGATATTACAGTTGTATTTCATTATACTATAGAAGTTGACACAGACTTAATGGATGATATAATATTAATACACGCTTGAAAAATATTGGAATAAATTACTTGACGGCGTGCCTAAGAATGTATTGCGAGGATTGGTAGCATGGCACAGGACAGTATAAAGACAATTGCACAAAATAAAAAAGCCAGGCACGAGTACTTTATTGAGGACACCTATGAAGCGGGTATAGAATTATCCGGGACAGAAGTAAAGTCCATAAGAAAGGGCAGTGTCAATTTCAAGGACAGCTATGCAGCTGTGGATAAAGGCCAGGTCTATGTCTACAACATGCACATCAGTCCATATGAGCAAGGCAATATATTCAACAAGGATCCCTTGAGGACAAGGAAGCTGCTGCTGCATAAATATGAGATCAACAAGCTCATAGGCTATATACAGCAGAAGGGATATACACTTGTACCGCTTTCAATTTACCTTAAAGGCAGCCTGGTAAAGGTCCAGCTTGCAGTGGCAAAAGGCAAGGAGCTTCATGACAAGCGCCACGATATAGCGGAGCGGGATGCAAAGAGAGAAATGGAAAGGCAGTTCAGAGGGAAAGAGTACTAATTCATGGGGGCGTAATGGTTTCGACGGGGGTAGTTGAGGCCGTGGCAGCGAGCGGTGGTC
>CAZNMO010000129.1:0-10242 GCA_964574195.1 uncultured Clostridiaceae bacterium
CAGAGATGGGACCCGCGCCAGTGATTTTGTTGGCTTTGAAAGGTGAGGAGGACATGGCACCCCTCAGCCGGAATGCTTCACAAACCTCTTTACTTACGTCGCATCATCCTGCTGTTTCGCAACAATTCCAAATGAAAAAGCTCCCCAAGAGGAGCTTTCGTTCCTCTCAAGAAGCCTCATTGCTTCATCACACCTCAATGTGGATCTCTCATTATCAATTATATAAACAGTATATTTACAAATATTTATGGATATGCCTGAAAATTTCCGGTCCTCCCAACTTGAAATGATAGCCTTACAGTAAGCTATTACCCGTAAATATAAGTCATAATGAGAATTAATTTCATACACGCTGATAATGCTATAATTTCAGCTTCTTTACACTTTGACAAAAATATGGCATAATTGTATCATATAAGCTGAATCAATACGATATGGAGGAAATATCAATGAAAAAACTTTTAACACTCGCACTCGTTGTCGTTCTTGTTCTGAGCCTCGCTGCATGTGGTTCAAGCAAACCAGCAACAACAGAACCTGCAGCTGAACCAACAGCAGCACCGACAACTGCACCTGCAGAACCAACAGCAGCACCTGCAGCTGAAAGCGGACTGAAAGATGGTTCCTACACAGCTGCTCAGGATAAGTATGATGACTACGGTTGGAAGGGTCAGATCACAGTTGAAGTAAAAGAAGGCAAAGTTGCCACTGTTGATTTTGACTATGTAAACAAGGATAACAAGCTTAAGTCACAGGACCAGGGCTACATAAAGGCCATGGAAGACAAGACAAAGGTTAACCTTGCAAAAGCTATGGAAGAGCTTGAAGGCAAACTCGTTGGCAGCTCTGATGCTGCAGCAGTGGATGCAGTAACAGGCGCTACAACAACCAGCAATGATTTCAATGCATTAGCTGTAAAAGCACTTGAAGGCGCAAAATAGGATATCATATCCTTAAAACAAACAGGGTACTGAGAAATCAGTATCCTGTTTGTTTTTCTTATCCGCTGTTCATTCTTTATCTTTTGCCGTTCCACTGGCTCCAATCGCTTTTAGGTGTACTGTCGTCTCCGTAAATACCGGCAAAGGACAGTCCATCGGCAGACAAGGTAAATTCTGCGAGCATTGTGGTTCCACCGTCATTGTATCTGCATGTCAACTTGTTTCCTGATACAGTCCCTTCTATGGAATACTCATCTTCCCCATAGGTGCCTATTACCTTATCAGCATTTTGGAGCAGCGCCATAGCCCCCATATCAGTAGACCACAGCCCATTCCATTTTCCTACAGAAGCATTCTTCTGTGGTAAACCGATCTGACTGTTATTTACAGCCGCAGTTTTTCGTATTGTTTGTCCTTCCGCCAGCTTTGTGCTGCCGCTTTCCCAGGAAATAATACATCCGGGCTTCACGGCTGCAAAACGGGGAGACATTATCTTACTGGCATTGGTACTGATAATGGGAGCTTTGTCCACTTCCCTTTTTACACCATTTATACTTATCACTTTTTTCCCATTCCACAATTCCACAGTCGTTCCATTCCATCTAATAGTTGCCTTCTGCTCTGTACTGTTCCATTCAAAGGTTCCACCCATTCCTTCCAGGATCGCAGCCATAGGTAGGTTGCTTATGGTAAGCATGTTATTGCCACTTCCAGTACCAGGGGCAGTAGAAGCTCCCCCTTGAGGCGTTTCCGGCTGAACTGTACCTGCCTGTGTTGAGCTTTCAGATGTAGTGGTTGTTGGTGTTGTTCCAGTTTCTGTTGTCTGATTTCCATTGATATATAGATTTTGCAGGTTTCCGGTCATGTACATCAATGTAAACAGCCTCAGCGTGCTTCCATAATATTCTGGGGCCTCTGTTTCCAGGCATTCATCATAGAAAGCTTTTGCCAGTTGTTTGTCTGACCCTGTCATGGTCGCTGCTGCAGCACAAGCCACAAAAGCAGCAGAATGATAATTTCCTATCGGTGTGCCATCGAGTTTGTAACCGTCAACTATGTTTGCAGCACCTATATTCTTGAAGAAATTTGCCTGCTTGGTGCATATGTTCTTTGCATCAGTATGGCCGTACCAGCTATATGCTACTGCCAGTTTCAGAGGGAGCCGAACCGCATCATATTTAAAATTGCCTCCCTGGGACATGGATGTACTTGGGCTACCGTTCAGGTTGCACCAGTCTGGAACCAATCCGGTTGTGGCATTGGCAGCAAAGGCTGACAACCTGTATGCTTGATTTCTGGCACTTGCCCAGAATTCAGATCCGGTGTAGGCCCTGAATACCTCATACCATCCGGGCACAAGATACGAAGGATTCCTTGGTTCGGAGATTGAGTCCCCCGGCTTGAGATTGCCGTTGCTATCAAATTCATACATTTTTATTTTGCCAAGCAGGTTATTCGCTTCGGTTTCATAATCCACCTGACCTTCTGAACCCCACAGCTTATCAGCAAATATAAGTGCCAAAGCGATATTTTGATCAGCCTCGGAATCTGAGCCCGGGCTCACCACTACACCATTGTTTGTTTTCCAATGCATCAGCCCATTGGAATCAGAGCAAACCTTCACGTAATCAAATAATTCATCAAACAGAGTCTGCTCGTTGAAATACACGGACAGCAGCAGCCCATAGCCCATGCCTTCAGATACTGTATAGATATTTTCAGTAATGACCCTTTTCCGCCCGCTGGAGGAAAGAAAATCGTCTTTCCATGACTCCCATTCCGAAATAAGCATCTGCCGTGCTTCAGCCTGATCCTCCACCACAGATTTGATCCCATATTGATAGGCTGGCGGCGCCGATGCCACATCGGCATATACCGGTAATGTCATGGAAAGCAGCAGCAACACAACTAGCAATAGGCTGCCCTTTTTTCTCAAACCAATTATATTCATATCACTGACCTCCATTCATCTTTTATATAGGTTAATCTCCCTTATTCATATTTATATATGATCCTTTAAGCTATTTGCTTTTATTATAAAGCAATATGGTATGTTTTACAATTTAAGGATCAATTATACATAAATCATACAATCTTTCGTACTCATAATTAATCATCTTTCCATTGCATATAGCCGGATAACTATTTCACAATTATGCTGGCTAGTGCAGTCAATTCCACCATTATAACCATAAAATGGATTGACATGATATCAATTATCGCATAGAATAAATAATGAATATTAAATTCATTTTTAGGAGGATTCGTATGAGAAAACTGATTGCCGTACTTTTGGCTACAACTTTCACCTTGTCTACATTAGGCATGGCTGTTGCAGCTGAAGAACCAAAAGCAAAGACACCTGGTATTTATCCTGATGTTGTTGCCAGTGCTTCTGTAAATCTCACAACAGAAAAAGAATTACAGAACTCCCTGGGAGCAAATGGAACCTGGATCACAACACTTGGCAGCAATGTTGCTGTTGAAAACGATCTCGTTTGGACAGGCGACATCAGGAAAAAAGATGCTACAGCACCAGCTAGAAAACTTGGTATATATTATCATTCCTCACCAAACATCGGTGGCGAGCAGTTGTTCACATTAAAGGTTCCTACATTGATAGTACAGGCTGAAAATGCAAATCTTGCATATGGAACTCTTGATGGAAACGTAAGAGTACTGGCTAAGGGTTTCAAGCTCACAAACTGCACAATCACAGGCCAGTTGAGCTTTGCTACACAGGAACAGTATGATTCCGCATCATTCAATGAAGTTACAATAACTGGTGATGTTTGGGTAGCAGGCAATAAGCTTGCAAGCAATTTAAAACCACAGACCGTTACAAGCTTCGGTAAGTACAGTGAAGCTGCTACAAGCGGCGACATGATAAAAGCTGCCGTTACTTTCAAAAATGGCAAAGCTCATGACGTACTGATAGATGTTATGGGACCCGCTTACTTCATGAAGCCAGGTATCTTATCTTCAGGCGGACAGGGAAACTGGGGCAAGGTTGCATATTCAAAGGCTGGCCAGTATAACATGGTTAAGCCTTCAGAAGACAGACCTGCTGACACTATCCTTGCTTGGGACAAACAGATATCAACAGTATTGGCAGCATACAAGAAAGCCGGTTTTGATCTGAGCCAGTTCCCGACTTGTCAGAGAGATGCAAATCACCCATCAGTTCTTGACTTCAACAAGCTGCTGGACGGCAAATATAAGGCATTCACAGTAAGCGAAACAAATGGAGCAATTGACGGAACAAAGCTTAAGGGCGCAGCAAGATCAGAAGCAGCAAAGGCTGACGCTATAACAAGCTGTTCAATTGATGTAGGCAAGTATCTGAAGCTTGCTGACAACATCATAAAGGCTGGAGTAAAATAATTTGTTATTGTAACACAACAAAACCCTGGGATTACCTCCCAGGGTTTATTTCCGCAGAAAAACCATCTTTCATTATAAATCCTTTACATATACGATCTTATCGTCTCCATCATCATAATAATCCTTAAACACGGCTTCTTGCCTGTAACAGCAATTTAGGTACAGCTTTCTGGCATAATAGTACGGTTCTCTTGAGGAGGTCTCTATATAAATCTTCTTTCCACCCCTCTTCGAAATCTCTTCCTCTGTTGCATG
Source organism: uncultured Clostridiaceae bacterium (assembly GCA_964574195.1). Lineage (GTDB taxonomy): Bacteria > Bacillota > Clostridia > Lutisporales > Lutisporaceae > BRH-c25. The sequence continues at coordinate 4,581 of CAZNMO010000129.1, forward strand.
CATCAGCATTTTACCTATATTCATCTTTCTATAGCTATTGTGAACAACTATCCAGTATAAGTCATATCTGTCTCTGGTGCATGGAATCTCTCCATAGCAGGTATAACCTACGATCTGAGAGTCACATTTGCAAAGGATATAGTTATAACCGCTCCTGTCCGCTCCCTTTTCAATACTTTCCCTTGCCAGCTCTTCGGCAATATCTGTCTCATGTTCATAGAATACACCGACAGACTCTGTTATTTCCCTTATCCTCTTATCCTCTCCCGGCTTCAGTTCAAACCTGAGAGTCAAACTCCCACTATCCAATTTAGCCACTCCCATTGCATATTGATTAAGGCTGTCGGTTAAACAGCCTCCACGATCCCTTTCAGTATTTCTTTGAAATTCATCCCTTTATACTTGGCAATATTAAAAAAACCATAAAAGCTTGGATTGCAATTCACCTCAAGGACCCAGGGCTTTCCTTCGGAATCAATTCTGAAATCTATCCTCGCATATCCCTTAAGCTTGAATATATCCCAGCAGGTCTTAGAAATGTTTTCTAGCTTTTGGAGCATCAGATTATCTTCCTCCGGCAAATTATACACCGCGTTTACATGATCATATTCGTAAGTGTTCTCTGTCCATTTAGCATCATAATTAATGATCTTTACCTTGTTTTTTTCCTCAAAGCCTTCAAATATCCATTCGTAGGGTGGAAGTACCACCGGATTGCTTCTGTCTCCATAAATACAGACATTGAGCTCCCGCCCCTCAATGTATTGCTCAGCAAAAAACGGTTTGCTCTCCTGCTTTTCCCTTTCCAGAACAGCTTTCTCAAGCATATCAAGACTTTCAGCAACAAAGACAGACTCATCGCAAAGTCCTACTGAAGAATCTTCACTCAATGCCTTGATTATATACCTTTTTCCCGGATAAAACCCGTTGTTTTCTTTACCATAGATCCATGCAGGGGTACTGATGCTGTGACCTTGAAGCATCCTTTTTGCATACACCTTGTTTGTGGTCATAAACAGTGCTTCATGGGAACAGCCCGTGTAATCCATTTTAAGATAATCCAGTACAGCTGGGACAAAATATGCCAGGTTTTCTTCTCCCGGGGCAGAATCCACAAGATTGACGACTATCAGGTTGTTTGACTTTTCTTTCAGCTTTTCCAGCTGAACGATACATTCAGCCGTAAACTGCATTTTTGTCACATTGTAATCCAGATCTTCAAGTTCCTTTGATATCCAATCTGCCTGGGTGCGATTATCAATAACATCCTCGGGGGAGGTCTCATAAATACTGTTGTACAAGACTACTGCGTCGCGCTTATTCAACAACGTCGAACCACACAGGCTCATCATCCTCAGGATATCCGTTATAATTCACAGTAATTTCTTCCCCCGCCTCAATATCTCTTACAGCTACAAAATCTATAAGTCCATCGCCAACCCTTCGAACATATCTTGCATTTGGTTTGTACGAATGGTTATACAATGAACCATTACCCAGTGCCAAAGCTCCTTGCTTCAGTTCTTCTCCCCAAAAAAAGCAATAGGAATTCAAATTTGTTTCTCCGATGTGCTCCCACTCTTCTTCAGGAAATTCAATGACAGGTGAGCTTTCTATAAGGTCCCCCTCATTTATCTTTGTGTCCGTGAAAACGCCTCTGCCTTTACCTTCCACAAGCTTAATATAAGTAGACGTGATTTATCCCCCCCCCTTGTAATGATATTATATTTCTGCAATAATTCTTCCGATAACCTCTTTATAATCCAATCCGGCCCGTGCAGCTGATAAAATGAAGCCGCTTCCTTCCGGAGCAATACACGGGTTTGCGTTTATTTCCAGTACCCAGGGTCTCCCCTCCCTGTCAATTCTGAAGTCAACCCTTGCATATCCCTTAAGCCCGAATTCCCGCCAACACTCTGCTGAAATATCCGCTAACTCTTTAAGAAGCTTATCGTCTTTCTTATCGAAGCTGTTGGAAGAAATGGTGTTTTTGAATTCAAAGCTATCCTCTTCCCATTTGGCATGATAATCAAGTATCTCCTCAATATTCTTCTCCTTATACCCGATAAACTTGATTTCACCGGGAGGCAGCACTATCGGTTTGCCTTTATCCCCCACCAACGATATATTGATCTCTCTTCCCGCTATGTATTTTTCGGCGAAAAAGTCCCTGCCGTTTTTTTTCTTTTTTGATTCCAATATGCTCCTTAGCTGATCTATATTTTCTGCAGCTACAATTGAATCTTGAAATATACCAACCGAGCCGTCCTCATAAACCGTTTTAACAATATATCTGTCATCCTTGGCAAATCCGTTATCATCCTGAATTGTTATCCATTGAGGAGTGGGTATACCACAAGACCTCAGAAGCTTTTTTGTTATGATCTTGTCTGTAGTCAATAAAATAGACTCTGCGGAGCTGCCGGTGAATTTGATATCCAGAGTTTCAAGTATGGAAGGCGCCAGATAGCTTAGTCTGCCTTGTCCCAATACAGTTTCAACCAGGTTGAAAACTAATAGGGGTTTTGTTTTGTTAACTGCATCAATTATTTCTCCCGGATTCCCCGAAAAGGGATGAATTGATGCAGTGTAACCAAGCTTCTCCAATGCAGCGGATACTGCATCCACCTGGCAGAGTATGTCGATCTCATCCTTTGATGCTTCTTCAGAAACCTTGTTATACAAAATAAGAATAACATCTTTTGAAGTCATATTATTTTCTCCCAGGCTCAATTTTATCAAGTGATGATTCCATTATATCTCTTATAAGCTCTTCATAGCTTATTCCATATATTGCTGCCAGTATAGGGAAATCAGAAACAGCAGGATTTAATCCGGCTAAGGGATTTACCTCAAGAAAATTGGGGATATCCATGGAATCCAGCTTTAAATCTACCCTTCCACCGTCTTTGCAGCCCAAGCCTCTCCAGACCTTCAAAGCAGTCTTGCAGCATTCTTCTCCTATCCTGCCCCCTGCCGGCTTATACATTACCGTCTCCATGTAATTCATTTTATTATAGTATGAATACTCTTCATCAGAATTCTTGATGATTATTTCCATTACTCCAACTGCCCTTGACGCTTTGCCCGTTCCCACAATTCCGACCGTGAACTCTCTTCCCGGCAGATACTCCTCTGCCAGAACCGGCTGGTTATACTTATTCAAAAGCTTAGCACAGGCTTTTTCCAGTTCATCAGCATTATGCACCTTCGACATCCTGTCAATCCCTTTACTTGTCCCCTCAGCAACCGGTTTCACAAACAATGGGTATTCCAAATCGATCTCATGAATATCTTCAATTTCATCAATAACAGCAAACTTCGGTGTAGGAATCTCCAGGTCTCTTGCTACTCTTTTTGCCATGCCCTTATGCAGCGATAAAGCCAATACCATTGGATCAGAAAATGTATAGGGTATATGGTATGCATCAAGTAATGCAGGTACCTGCGATTCCCTGCTGATGCCCTTGATCCCCTCTGAAATATTGAATACTATATCCCATCTTTTCCCATTAACGAGCTTGCTTACCAAGTTGTTAATGTTTCCTATCCTTTCAGTTTCATAACCGAGATTCCGCAGGAAATATTCAATGGCTTCTATGGTTTCAACACTGTCGAGCTCAGCAGTTTCTTCTTCTGAATAGCCCATTGAGAGATAATCTTCACCAAGATCATATGTAATACCAACATGCATTCACATCCCTCTCCTAACTGTCGAAATTCCCAAAACTTCATTAATATATAAAGGATTATAGCAGAAAATGTAGAAATTATCTATAAATACCTACTCATAATTTTCTAATAATGGGAACTTTTCGTTACTTATCATAATTTATTTAAGGAGGGATAGCTTGAAGAGAAAATTCTTTTTATTGATCATCCTTATTCTCCCTACTGTTCTTTTTTCGTCATTATCGGCAAGCTCCAGGACACCAACTGCTGATACCCGTGCCAGTATACATCTCAGAGGCTCGGGAGCAGTTATGAGCCTTGCCCAATATAGTGCGGAGGCCTATATGGAAGATAATCCCGGAATGATTGTCTCAGTATCTGGGGGCGGTACTTCAAGGGGTATCAAGTCGCTGATTGACGGAACTTCACAGATTGCCATGGCGTCCTCGGAGATAAATAAGGAGCTTCTTATGCTGGCTGAAGAAAAGAATGTGACCCTTATCAAGCATGTGGTAGCTTATGACGCAATAGTACCTTTTGTTAACCTTAAGAACCCTATTTCAGACTTAACAATGGAACAATTAAGAAAAATATATACCTCACAAATTGTTGATTGGAAGGAGGTCAATGGGAATAAATCACCAATTGCTATAACCACACGCAACTTCAGCTCAGGGACATATGAGGGCTGGAAGCTTCTTGTTATCGGAGAGAAAGCAATAATATCCCCCAATGCAATTCCCATGGAAAGCCGCCCAATGAAAGAATTCATTATAAAAAACCCAGGGGCAATAGGTTATAGTGCCTTCAGCTATATTGACAATACAGTCAAGCAATTGGCCGTAAATAGCATCCTTGCCAGTGCAGAAACCATAAAAAGCGGCAAGTACCCTCTGAAGAGAGACTTGATTCTTTATACAAGAAATGATGCTTCTGCTGAGACTCTGAAATTTGTTGAATACATTAAAGAAATTGCTCCGAATTTTGCAGAAAGCATAGGGATATTCCCATTGGACAATTAAAATAAACAAAGGTGGGAGAACATATTGGCAACTAAGAAAAGTAAAATTTTATCTGTAACTGCGGCTATTATTCTATTGTCTTTTATGGGTGGAACATATTTATTCTTGAAGCCTGAAAACGATTACAAATCTATTTTGATTGGAGGTTCCTCCACGGTCCATCAATACACCCTAGCTCTCGCAGAAGAATTTATGAGGAACAATAATGGAACAAGCATATACTGTGAAACCGGAGGCTCGACTCCCGGACTTCTTGCTGTTAAAAACGAAGCCATAGATATTGCTGCAATGTCACGAGATCTCAAAGAAGAAGAGGATGATGAATATATTAAGAATTATCTGATAGGTAAGGATGGGGTAGGTATTGTCGTTCACCCTTCAAATCCTCTGGCCAACCTTACAATTGATCAGGTAAAGGGTATATTTTCTGGAGAGATTGATAACTGGAGCTCCTTGGGAGGAAGTGACTCAGAAATAATAGTTATTGGGCGAAACTCTGACTCCACTACTTATAAGGCCCTTAATGAAATCGTAATGAAGGGTTCCGGATTCACAGATTACATTCTTTGCAGCGATTCCCCGGAGCAGATGCGCGAAGCAGTTGCTTCAAACCCTGATTCAGTAGGCTTTCTGGCTCTAAAAGATATGGACGGAACTGTTAAAGCCCTTGATATAAATGGTGTCCGGATCAGCAGGGAAACAATACTCACAGACAGATATCCCATTAGTCGTTCCTTCTATTTTGTTGTTTATGACAAACCCGATAATACGGTGAAAAATAATAACCTATCCAATCCAATTGATATGATTTTAAGCCTTTTCAAATCGGACAGTGATACTGCCCATAGAGTAAAAACTGATACTCTTCTGCGTTTTCTGGACTTTGTCGAGAGCTCAAAGGGGCAGGAAATAATTGAAAAACACGGTGCAATAGCAGTTCATTGAAGGGGGGGAACATATCATGTTTG
>CAZNMO010000129.1:10252-12863 GCA_964574195.1 uncultured Clostridiaceae bacterium
AACGATAAGACCAGAAAATTGTTGGCAATATCATTGATAACGATACTGGCGGCTTCTATTGTATTACTGCTGTATGGACTGGTTCCGAAAAAATATGAACTCTCAATAAGCGGGGGCGGGGTTCTCACCAACCGCCATCATTTGGTAAAGGTCCTCCAGGAAGAAGCACTGAAAAACAACATAACTCTAAATATTATACCTGTTCATGGCTCAGTTGAGACACTTAAAGCCATTAGCCAAGGCAAGCTGGATATGGCATTTGTACAAGGGGGCTTGTCAATTAAATTTCCAAATGTCGATCATGTTGCGATACTTCCTTCTGAAGCGGTGCACATATTGACAAAGCCTGAAATAGAAAACATGGAGGGGCTTAAAGGTAAAATAATTAACATGGGGACTATCGGTGGGGGCACCAGGATAATAACAAGGAATATTCTGGATTTTTTAGGATTGGAAGAAGGCAATGACTATATAGAGACAAATTTCAGCGACGAAGAGCTTACTAATATGGCGCCTCAATATCTGCCCGATGCAATTGTTTCAATTTCATATGCCCCCTCATATCTGGCCGATTATTTTGTGGAGGAATGCGGTTACAAAATATTGGAAGTACCACACTCCAAATCCTTTAGCTATAGATATGTATGGGCAGAAGAAAGTCAGATACCAATGGGTACATACGGCGTTAACCCTTTAGTCCCCGAAGAGGATATAGAGACTATAGGAGTTGAACTGGAGATAGTAGCAAACTCAAATGTCAACCCAATAGCAATTTCGGAATTCCTGGAGGTGCTCTACAACTCTTCAATTGACGAAAACATAATAAAGCAGGAAATCACAGAAGAAGACGGCAGCTCTTTCTCCTTCTTCCCTCTCTCAGAAGGAACAATTATTTATATGAACCGTAACAACCCGATTTTTACTATGGAATTTATCGATAAGATCAAGTACTGGGTCGGCTCGATTATGGCATTCTTATCGTCAGTCATGGTAATAGTTAAATGGTTCAAGGGAAAAAAGAAGGAGGATACAGCTGAAGAATCAGGCGAGCAGGCAAATAGCGAGAGTGAATCTGTTTAGCAGCTTTACATACACGCCTGTTTCAATTACGCGATTCGCTGTCAGTCTTTTATCGGTCTAGTAGCATTTTCTACTCCTATAACTGCTTGCAAGCCATATTCACTTGCGATAACTGCTCCATAGAAAAGAAGAGAAATGTAAAATGTACATTTCTCTTCTGCTATTTAAAGGCTTAGCATCCATTTATTTACCGAAATATCTCTTCAAAAGACCTTCAAACATTTGGCCATGTCTTGCTTCATCCTTGCACATTTCATGTACTGTGTCATGAATAGCGTCGTAGTTAAGCTGCTTTGCCTTAGTGGCGATCGCCTTCTTGCCTGCGCAGGCTCCGAATTCAGCTTCCACTCTAAGCTCAAGGTTTTTCTTTGTATCCGCATATACAACTTCACCCAGAAGCTCTGCAAATTTTGCAGCATGTTCAGCTTCTTCCCATGCAGCTCTCTTATATGCTTCCGCTATTTCCGGGAAGCCTTCCCTGTCAGCCTGACGGCTCATAGCCAAGTACATGCCTACTTCTGTACACTCACCCATAAAGTTCATCTTAAGGCCTTCTACTATCTCAGGATCTACATCCTTGGCCACGCCTATCCTGTGCTCATCTGCCCATTGGCGAGCGCCTTCCTCTTTTACTGCGAACTTTTCCTTGGGTGCCTTGCACTGAGGACAGAACTCCGGTGCCTCAAGCCCCTCATGAACATAACCACAAATTGTGCATACGAATTTTTTCATTGTAAATCCTCCTTAAAATTATTTTATTAATTAATAATAATTATGCAATAACCACTATTTTATTAATTATCTATTGATAATTGTTATCCATGTATATAATTTAACATACCATCTTATTTTTGACAAGTGTTTTTTTAAACTTTTTTAAATTATATATAAAGTCTGACATGCAGTCTGGATAAAAAACAGGTGTAAACTAAACCCATTAGTGGTAAACTATATTATGCGGGCGAACAATGTTCGCCCTATTTATGTAATTAGTGATCAATATTTGGTATGTATAACAAGGAGAATCAAAATGGGAAAAACATTGGTATTGGCTGAGAAGCCTTCAGTTGGAAGAGACCTGGCAAAGGTGTTGAATTGCAGTCAAAATAGCAACGGCTGTCTTATAGGTCAGAAATATATCGTCACCTGGGCTCTTGGCCATCTAGTCACACTGGCCGACCCCGAGGCCTATGACAACAAGTATAAAACCTGGAACCTGGAGGACCTTCCTATGCTTCCTGACAGGATGGAGCTTGCTGTGATCAAGGAGACCTCCAAGCAATACGGAATAGTCCGGGGGCTCTTGAAGCAGCCGGATGTGGATGAACTAGTCATTGCTACTGACGCAGGCCGCGAGGGCGAGCTGGTCGCCAGATGGATCATAGAAAAGGCAGGCTTTAAAAAGCCAATTAAGCGTCTGTGGATCTCCTCCCAGACCGACAAGGCAATAAAGGAGGGCTTCAGTCAATTGAAGCCAGGCAGGGAGTATGAAAATCTATCCAGGGCAGCCCAATGCAGGGCCGAAGCTGAC
>CAZNMO010000129.1:12873-13449 GCA_964574195.1 uncultured Clostridiaceae bacterium
AGCCGGTCAAGCGACTCTGGCTGCAATCGATGACGCCGAACGCTATCCGCGATGGCTTCCAGCATCTGCGCAGCGACAAGGAAATGTTGCCGCTCGCCGATGCCGCTCGCTGCCGCTCCGAAGCTGACTGGCTCATCGGCCTCAACGTCACCCGGGCCCTTACCTGCAAATATAATGCCCAGCTTTCAGCAGGAAGAGTACAGACTCCAACACTGGCAATGATAGTGCAGCGCGAAAATGAGATAAAGAGCTTTGTCCCAAAGGACTACTGGACCATAGAAGCCAAGGTTAACGGCTTCTCCCTCAGCTGGCGCGATAAGAACAGCAATAATCCGCAGCTCTTTGACAAGGCAAAGGCGGAAGCAATTGTATCAAAGCTGACAGGTCAGACCGGTGAAATAGTGGAAATAAGAAAGGAAGCCAAGAGTGAGCCTCATCCACTGGCCTATGATCTTACAGAGCTTCAAAGGGATGCCAACAAGCGTTACGGCTATTCCGCCAAGCAGACACTGGCAATCATGCAGACACTGTATGAGCGCCACAAGATACTCACTTATCCAAGGACTGATTCAAGGC
>CAZNMO010000130.1:0-6279 GCA_964574195.1 uncultured Clostridiaceae bacterium
TAATCTTTCCGGATTAACGATTCCGGTAAAATATTACGAGCCTTGCACCAAGGCCTAGTTTGAGCATCTGGAAGTTAATGTTCCGGCAAGGGCTCGAAAGATACTTGATTTACTCTATGGTTACTGGAACTGGCCAAGCGGTGCAGGGGTTCCAAGACCGCACAATTGGTTCTTCGACACGGAAACGGATTACTCGGTTTATGTCAAACGATACACCGGTTGGCTCAAAGCGGCAGAGGGCAAGAAGATCTATCTGTTCGGTGCGGCAGACAGTCTCAGGATTTGGCTAAAAGACTTCGGACTCCGGGGTCAAGTCGTATGCACCTTTGATAACGACCCCAATAAGTGGGGGACAGAGGCCTTCGGCATCGAAATCCGTAATCCTGCCGAGATACCGAATCTTCTTGATGATGACGGGGTACTGATTATTGTCAGTATCTGGCATCAGGAAATCGGGCGGCAGCTTGAGACTATGGGGATAACCAATTACTATGTGTTCCTCGATGATCTCTTAAATAGTGAATTCAAGGGGAGTAAAAATGCGAAATAGCAGGCAAGGTAAAGTCAGTATGGTAGTACCATGCTACAACAAAGAAAAGTATATCGGAGCAATGCTTGAAAGCGTACTCGCGCAGGAATGGGATAACATGGAGCTGTTATTGGTCAACGACGGTTCGACCGATGGAACTCGTGATGTGATTGTAAGCTACCTCCCTAGCTTCAAGCAACGCGGTTATGAAGTAAAAATACTCGATCAGGAAAACGGTGGCTGCTGTAAGGCTGTACACACCGGTCTTGTCAATATGACCGGTGACTACTACTGCCTGGTTGACGCAGACGACGAGATTGAGCCCCAGTATGTCTCAACAATGGCAAGCTGGCTTGATGAACACGATGATTATGAGTGGGCAGCCTGCAGCTACAAAAGCGTGAATGTTATTGATGGAAAGCGATATGTGTATGAGAAAATTCAATACCCATTCCCGCAGGATTGCGATGATTTGCTGGCGCATTATATATTTCGCAGAGTAATTACAACGGTATGGATATATATGATGCGTACTAGCTACATGCACCAGTGTGGCATGATAGCCAATTTTTGTACGGAGCGCAGCAAAACGTATGAACCGCTGGTTATGGTTCCGCCTGCGGCCTATGGAGGCAAAATGAAATTTTTCGATGAGCCGTTGTATAGATACAACTTATACGCAAGCGATCTTTATGGCTTTGATTCCCTTGAAAAGGCAAAGTCATATTATGACGACTACTTGAGAATGTATGAATGGGCGATTGCGCGATTGAACATAACGGAGTCGGATAAGAAACGTTTCACTGATATGGCGCGGTTGTCGTATCAGCTGGAATTATTCAAGCAGTTACCGAAAATAATGCTCGCTCAGTCCCATACTTTGGCAGGACAAACCGAGGATCTGATCAATCAGATAAGCGGGAAAGATATACGAATTGATGCCACAGAGTTTTATGACCGGGGCTATGATACTGTTTTTAGAGCGATCGAAAATCGGTACCTGAAAAAAGATAAAGTATTCAAGCGAATCATAGGATATGGTGCACTTGGTAAAAATGCGATGTATATATTACCTCAGCTGGTGGGCAGTCAATACTGCCCTACCGAATTGTGGGATAAGAGTGGAGATGGCTACCGTGTGAAATTACCTGATTTTGATTCGCTGACAAAGGATGATCTGGTGATGGTCTTTCCAACGAAGAAAGAGGTAGTAAGTGAGCTTGCCGAAATACTGCGCCAATGTGCTGCAACGGTTTATTTCAGCAATGAGGTTGATTACCTGCTTGCAGAACTGAAATACCCGCAGTTGTCGGGATTTGAGGTGTGATATGGAAAATAAAGAAATGAATAAACACTGGAAAAAGGGTTATGTTTCCGGCTCCTTTGACATGTTCCATATAGGGCATTTGAACCTTCTGCGCCGTGCAAAGGAACAGTGCGACTATCTTGTGGTCGGAGTACTGTCGGATGAGTGTATTGTAAGATACAAGAAGAAAGCGCCGATTATCTCACTGGAAGACAGGCTTGAGATCATCCGCGCCTGCAAGTATGTTGACGAGGTGGATATTACAACAAAAGAACTGCTCAATAAGGTTTCTGCATGGCATAAATACCATTTCGACGCGATGTTCACAGGCGATGACCACAAAACCGACGGTTGGGCGTGGGAGGAGCCGGAGCTGAATAAGCTCGGAGCAGAACTGGTATTTTTCCCTTACACGAAACATGTTTCTTCAACACAGCTCAGAGGAATCCTGAAAAACGGCGATAATTCGCAGATGAGAAAAGTCATTACCTATGGCACATTTGACCTGTTACACGATGGGCACAGGCGTCTGCTTGAACGCGCGAAAGCATTGGGTGATTACCTTATTGTTGGCGTGACTACGGAGCAGTATGATGTCCAGCGCGGCAAGCTGAATGTGGTGGATTCGCTGATGAAACGTATTGATAATGTCAGAAGTCTCGGCATTGCCGACGAGGTTATCATCGAAGAACAAGAGGGGCAGAAGATTGCAGATATCCAGAAGTACGGCATCAACGTCTTCACCGTGGGCTCCGACTGGAAAGGGAAGTTTGACTATCTGAAAGAATACTGCGAAGTCGTGTATTTGGAACGCACCAAGCATGTTTCAAGTACAAAACTTCGCTTGATGCGTCACAACATTGTGAAGCTGGGGATTGTTGGAACCGGCCGCATAGCGGCTCGAACAATGGATGAACTGAAATTTGTAAGCGGTGTTAACGCAGCTGCAGTATATAATCCGCACAAGAACAGTGCTGAGAAGTTTGCTCAGACTTTCGAGCTTGACGCTTATAGTGCAAGGTACGAGCAGTTTCTTGAAAATGTTGATGCTGTGTACATCGCAACACCCCACGGCACACATTACGATTACACAAAACGAGCCTTACTTGCGGGAAAACATGTTTTGTGTGAAAAGCCGTTTGTACTGAAAAAAAACGAAGCCGAAGAGCTGTTCGAGTTGGCGTCCGCGCAAAAGCTTGTGCTTATGGAAGCGATAAAAACGGCATATGCGCCTGGTTTTTTGAATATGATAGCAATTGCTAAAAGCGGTAAAATTGGTAAAATATACGATATTGAAGGGGCATTCACGAAGCTTGTAGCACCCGGCGCGAAGGCTCGCGAATACGACAGAATGGTCGGCGGAAGCTTCACGGAACTTGCCAGCTACCCGATTTTGCCTATAATAAAGCTGTTGGGGTATGATTACAAGCAACTGACCTTTGAGAAATTTGACAGCAAGAATGGTGTGGATATTTATGCCAAGGCACACTTCCGGTTTGACGATGCAATTGCCACTGCAAAAACCGGAATCGGTGTCAAAAGTGAAGGGCAATTGCTCATTTCAGGCACTCTGGGCTATATTCTGGTCAAATCACCATGGTGGTTGATTAAAGGATTTGAGGTATGCTACGAGAATCCCGCTGACAACGAAAGCTTTTCAGCACCTTTTCCGGGCTACGGTATGCGTTTCGAAGTCGCGGATTTCATACGGAATATTAATGAGCCGGATATGCGCAATTATAAGCTTTCACGCGACGACAGCATCGCAATGGCTGATGTGATGGAGAAATTTTTACTGGAAAGATCGACTTTACTCAAAGATGATTTATGATGTACGACTATTATTGCATGGGAGAAAGAAGATAGGACTTGAGACTGTGGTGTGGGTGGTTAAGGAGTAGAATAGAAATATAAATCCCCTGATGGAGAATTTCCATCAGAGGATTTTTTTCTGAAATAAGTTCTTAAGTGCAGTGCCTGGCACCATATTTTCGTTATATAATGGTATTAGTAATGGATAATAAGACCCGAACCATAAACAAGGAGGGATAACAATATGAGCTACTCTGTACCTGCCTTATCCATTGTATTCATGGTGATTATAGCCCTGGCGGGCATCGCAATTCCTGTTGTACTGTTGCTCGTATTCCGGAAAAAGTATAAGGCGAATATTATGGCCTTCATTTTGGGCTGCGCTGTTTTTATCGTATTTGCAATGATTATCGAAGCTATGCTGCATAGGCTTATTCTGCCGTCGCCTATTGGACTGAAAATTCAAGGAAATGTCTGGCTTCTGGCGGTTTACGGAGGTCTGATGGCTGGTACTTTTGAAGAAACGGGCCGATTCACAGCTTTTAAGATCTTGTTAAGAAAAAAACTGGGCAACGATGGCAATGCACTGATGTATGGCGCTGGGCACGGCGGCTTCGAGGCGTTCTGCCTTCTCACAGTGACCATGATTTCATACATTACGATAGCCGTTATGCTGAATACCGGTATGTCCGCCACTCTGACAGCAGGCGTGACAGATGAGACGGCACAGAAGGCTCTTGAGGCTACGTTCGCTTTATTGACTCAAACGCCGCCGCCGTCATTCTTGATAAGCATCGTTGAACGTATACCTGCCGTGGCCCTGCATATCTCACTATCGGTGCTTGTGTGGTTTGCTGCAAAGGACAAAGGCCTTTTTTGGCTTTACCCGCTAGCGGTTGCACTGCATGCTGTTGTCGATGCAGCAGTCGTCATCTTGTCAAGAAACGGCTTGAATGTCTGGATTGTCGAAGGTGTTCTGTACGTGATGACAGCCTGCTGTATCGTCATTTCCCGCTTTGTATGGAATAAATCTGTACCTGGCACCAACTTTTAGGTGCCATAGTTTGCTGTATCTGGCGCCATAGTCTCTATTTACTATTGTTTGGGCATATGCTATCATACATTTAGACTTGAGACAATGGGAGGATTAGTGAATGTTGGAATATATTCAAGAAGCACTCGCTGAACAAGGCCACACGGCAGTAATGGCTAGCCTGGACATATTGAAGAAACTTCAGGAAGATCTGAGGAATCTACAAAACAGAGAAGAGCTTAATGATTATCAGAAACGATTGATTGAAGAACGTTACGATTTGGAGCTCCCGGAAGCAGACTTTGAAATCAAGTCTATTTTAGTAGTTGGTAAGAAGAGTACCTTAACTCAGTTAAAGTTCGAATTTAAAGGCAGAGAAATACCGGTCATCATGCCACCGGGTTCCAATGATTATTTTGATGGCCATGACAGGATAGAACATCTCCTGCAACCGCTCCTTGGGGGGAAAGGTTACAAATTTAAAGCAACACCTATGTTGCCTAATAAGCTTCTGGCGGCAAGGAGTGGCTTGGGGAAATATGGCCGAAACAATATCGTCTATATAGATGGGCTGGGAAGCTTCTGCCAGGTTTATCCTTTTTACACAGATATTCCAGTTGGGAAACAGCCATTTTCAGAAGAACTCAGTATGGAAAAGTGTGCCGCTTGTGGTGCATGTGCAAAAGCTTGTCCTACAGGCGCAATGATTAAGGATCGTTTTTTACTGGACTGCAAGCGCTGTCTCACCTTTTTCAACGAAGATGAAGAGTATCCCTTCCCGGAATGGATCGATCCCAAAGCACATCACGCTATATATGGGTGTTATCGTTGTCAGGAAATCTGCCCTGTAAATAGAGAGCAGGCTTCAAAACCAGTAGAAGAGGTTTTATTCAACGAAGAGGAAACAAAAATTCTATTAGAGGGTGGGTCGATTGATGCTTTTCCGGATAGGCTCAAGCATGAGATAAAGCGACTCAATCTCGAAGAATATCTGCCCGTGATCCCTAGGAATTTGAATGCAATATTTGATCAATCTTGAAGTCAGGTGCCAGCTTGTAGTAGTGTCTGGCACCTTTTATATTAAAGGGTCTGTTCCATTGATTCAATTGTTATTGTTAATGCTGCTCTTGCCCATGGGAATTTTGCCTTAATTGTATCGTAATCCGAACCTTCTTTTACAAATGCGGCAGTACCTTTGACCAGGAAGCCGGTGCCTTTATAGGCTTTGCCCTGGACTTCCCTATTTGATATAGTTAGTTGAACTTTATTGTTCTTTTCAATATTCTTTTCTGTTTCAGACATACTTCCTGCGGGAATAAGCAGTTTTCCGTCACTAGTCACCTGTACATAGCTATTCCAGGAGTTTACCACATGAGGTTCATTTATGCCCTGTGTAACGATCGCTAAGGCTGCATCGGGAGGGGTAGTGAGTACTTCCATAAGTTTTTTGTCTGTCATTTGTTTTATCACTCCTATAAAGATACATTTAGAACTAAAGACAGTATTTCCTATAATATCATTGATATACTAAATTTAATGCCGGTCTGTCAACTTATATTTTCTGCAATACACACTCCACACACGGAATGAGTAGCATTT
>CAZNMO010000130.1:6289-13420 GCA_964574195.1 uncultured Clostridiaceae bacterium
GCAGAAGTATGCTGATATGAATGGGTTGGAGAAAACGGATCCATCAATGGTATCAGAAAGATGAAAATATATCTTAGGAGCTGAATATTTTAGCCCATTGGGACGGCTGATTTTCTTGGAGAAAGGGTAATCAAATATAATAAAACACTTACAACCTATCTGGACGGCTTGATACAGGGAGGCTTTGAATTAATCGGTATTGTAGAACCTCAGCCATCGGAACATTTACTTCATACAGTGAAGGGAATGAAAGATGAGCTTCGGAGACCAATGATGCTGGTAATCGCAGCCAAGAAAAAATAGTTTGTAGCAGGAGGCCTGTATAGTCTATACAAGCCTCTTACCATGGTTTTCATTTTAGGGGGGACATATATAAAAACCAGTTTTAATTGCAATGTGTGCAATGGTAGCCCTTTCTTTTACTAACCTTTTCGAGTTGAATATTTCAGGATCGTCAATCTTTGTTGGAGTCATTGTTTTCTTTATCAACAAGTTTCTTGAAAAACAGCCCATGAAAGCTTGTGGACATTTGCCTTTATATTAAATATCAATTGGCTTTTTTCTTTGACGATATTGCCACTTTTCATAGTATTTATTAGGTTTATTAAAAACATCTACACTTGAATAAAGAAATATGTAATACTATTATTGTCTGAAGCTCATGCTCCGCATATGAGGAGTGCGTCTGATACTTGCGTAGAGTGTGGTAAACATGCAATAGATCTTTAGGAGGATATTTTATGAAAATTTCAAAGAAAGATGCTTTGATATGGTTTGATTATTTTTCTCAATTGACTGATAAACAGGGAATCAGCCCAAAACAGGAGGAAATTATTTATGCTACTTTTGCACAAATTGAGGCTGTGATAGATCATAGAAATGAGGGGCTGATGTCTGAGATCAGAGGCTTGAAAACCCTGGACAATAGAACTTATTTTGTAGGAAAGGAAGACAAATTCCCTGGTGGATGCCGTTCCTGCCTGATGGGTACTGGACTTAGTGCCATCAGGAAAACGAACAAATGCAACATAGAATGCAAGTTCTGCTATAACTATGGACATTTGGATGATATCCCTCCGGTCGGCGAAGGCATGTGGGAAATTGGAGGTACAAAATTCTATGAAAAGGATATTGACCTACTGCTTTCTATCTACCAGAAGCCTACCGGCATTTCCTATGTGTTCTTGGAGCCATTCATTGAGATAGAAAAATACTATTCAGTCATAAAAAAATTCAGTGCTGCTCAGATCCACCAGCATTTATACACCAATGGCACTTTGGCTACGGAGGAGACATTGGAAGCATTGGGCAAAGCCGGCCTTGACGAGATACGTTTCAACCTTGGTGCTTCCAATTGTTCGGATAAAGTAATCAGGAATATTGGGATAGCGAAAAAATATATTAAAACTGTAGGTATTGAAACTCCAATGACTCCTGAGTTTTTTGAGGGATTTTTCTATAAAAAGCAAATGATCCTTGATACAAAGCTGGATTTTATCAATTGCGCAGAATTACATCTGAATGAGAATAACATAAACAATTATTACGGGGAAAACATGTATATTTCCAGACATGGCTATATATCTCCGATATGGAGCAGGGAGCTTACACTGAAATTCATGAAAATAGCCGATGAAGAAGGCTGGGATCTGGCAGTTCATGATTGCTCCAACAATACTAAATTTATCAGGGGTTTAAATCTGAGCAGCAAAGAGGGTAAGTGGTTTGGAGCTAGTGACTATGCCTGCGAGTTTTCCAGGATCCCCTTCAGAGTGTTTTTACCGATACTGAATGATGACAATTTCAAGTTTCTAAGTGAAGAAGAATTACCTGAGGGTTATAAGCCTGTATTGATGAATTATTAGTGGGACATTGGTTCTTTAAATACCAATAAATGCACTGCCGGTGTGATACATGACAAGGAGGCTTTTGCGATGTAGACCGGATGGGATGAAGTATCACCATCCGGAAATGACTGCAATGAATGGGGGATCATATCAAGCTTTGATTGCCCAGCGCAGTTTGGCGGAGCGGGCACGGCTATTGGCATTGCATTCTTCTGCCGATGGCTTGATGGGGCCGGGAGCTATTTCCCTGTATATGCCTTCACGGAAAAAGTGTTGGAAGGACTTTTTCACGAGACGGTCCTCCCCTGAATGGAATGAGAGTATGGCGACACGTCCGCCTTCAGCAAGGACAGAAGGGATTTTTTCCAGGAATTCATAAAGCACTTCAAGCTCATGATTGACGTCGATGCGTAACGCCTGAAAGCACCGCTGGCAGGTTTTTTTTACTTCTTCCTTTCGGCTCTTTTCCGGGATGAATTTCAGGGTATCCTGAATGATCTGCTGGAGCTGTGTAGTTGTGGATATGTCCGTTCCTTTCCGGATATCAGAGACAATGGCTCGGGCAATCACTGCGGCATGTGGCTCATCAGAGTTTTCCAACAGCATGGCTTCCAATTCAGCCTGTGAAATAGTTTTCAACCGTTCTGCGGCAGACTTCCCTTTTTTAGGATTCAAACGCAGATCTAAAGGTCCCTCAACTTTGAATGAGAAGCCTCTTTCGGGGTTGTCGATCTGCATTGAAGACACACCCAGATCTGCCAGTATGAAATTCAAAGGTCCTGATTCAGCGGCAATTTGGTTTATTTGAGAGAAGTTCATTTGCCTTATGGTCAATATTTCGGGGCCATAACCCAGGCTTTCCAAACGTTCTTTTGTACGTGGCAATTCAATGGGATCCACATCTGTCGCATACAGATGTCCCTTTGAATCCAGACACTTTAGCATCTCTAAGGTATGGCCTCCGTAACCTAATGTCGCATCCAGTCCGATCTGCCCGGGAGTGATCTGCAGGAATTCTAGTATTTCCTTAACACATATGGAACGGTGCATACCGGCGGGTGTGCTGCCCTTTTGAATGACCTTTGCTACAGTATCGGCATATTTCTCAGGCTGCAGCTCCTTGTATTTTTCATTGAAAGACTTAGGATGAGTACCCTTATATCGAACACGCCTCTGGTGCTTTTGCTCTTGATTATCCATCGAACTTCCTCCACTTTTTTTCTATAGTATACATTATTATTATAAACCATATGATAGCAAATACTATCCGGTAAGGCAAAAAAGAAAAAAGGGGAGTTTATCACATTATTTCTATAAACCAATTGACAGTGGAGTATAATAGCGTTAAAATATGAATGAATATAAAAATATTCATTCATATTTTGTATTGCGATGATTTACCAATATAAAGAATACGAGGTAATGGGTATGAGAGACAAAAAAGAGGAGATACGCAGGTGCGGAAAAGAACTGTTCAGTTTAAAGGGCTACAAGGATACAAATGTTGCAGACATTACAAAGATGGCGGGGATGGCAACCGGTACATTCTACAACTACTACTCCTCCAAGGATAAGCTGTTTATGGATATTTTCCTGGAAGAGAATGTGAAGCTTAAGAAGAGAATAATGGAGTCAATTGATATGGAGGGAGATCCTGCCGTCATCATAATGGAAACAATAACTAAGAACCTTGAGGGTATGAGTGAGGATCCAATACTACGGCAATGGTACAACAGAGAAGCATTTGGCAGGATAGAGCAGAGCTATAGGGAAGAAAACGGCCTTGAGCATGTGGATTTCCTCTATGATTCATTTATTGAGCTGGTGAGGCAATGGCAGGCTCAGGGAAAGATGAGAGGCGATATTGATGCGGAGATGATCATGGCGATTTTTGCTGCTTTGATCAACATTGATACCCACAAGGAGGAGATAGGACTTAAATATTTTCCGGAGGTGCAGGAGCATCTGACCGGATTTGTAATGAAAGGGCTAATGAAAGGGATGTAACAATGAAGCAAATTATTATTATCGGTTCCGGTATAGGGGGACTGGTAGCAGGTAACTTACTGGCTAAGAAGGGACATAAGGTGACTATTTTTGAAGCCCATAGCATGCCCGGAGGTTATACCGCAGGCTTTTTCAGGAAGGGCTACTATTTCGAAAGCGGGACTCTTGGCTTTGAATCTACAGCTACGGTCTTTAGGGCAATGAGGGACGTCGGAATAATGGATCGGCTTGAGTTTATAAGGCTTGGGATGAGAGTGATCTCTGAGGATTTTGATGGGAATCCGGCAAACTATAAAGAGTTCAAGGAGATAATCAAATCAGCTTTTCCATCAGATAGAGACGTGCTGGAATCGGCTTTTGCAGAAGTTGATGAAATCAATGCTGCCCTGCTTGGGGATCCCGACTTCATCATACCAGGGATCGCCAGCGGTATTGAGACTATAAAGACGATGCTCTCAACACTCCCGAAACTGCCGAAGATAACGAAGGTGATCCGCAGATATGGGAATATGACATCCAAGGAATTTGCCGCAAGCCACTTTGACAGAAACTCCAAACTATTCCGGCTGTTCAGCAGCTTCAGTTATCCTGAAACATCGGCTTTGCTCATGAGTACAGCTATGGGCGGGGTATTTGATGAGGTCTGGACCGTAAAGGGAGGCATGCAGTCATGGGCTGATGCATTGGCAGAGAATTTCAAGAAACTGGGCGGTGAACTGAAGTTGAGTTCTCTTGTTGATGGGATAATCACGAGGAATGGTGCGGCTGTGGGAGTTTCGTGCAAGAATACTGTATATGAAGCTGATTGTGTCGTATCAGCAGGGGATTACAAGAAGACCTTCCTCAAGCTTTTGGACGACAGGAGCCTAGTTCCGCAGCCGCTTCTGGATAGGATAGAGAAGGCAGAGGTTTCGGAAGGTTTTTTCACTGTATATCTTGGTCTTGATATGCCCACAGAAGAGCTGGCACGGCACCTGAAGGCGTATCATGCATGCTGCTTTGACAGCAAGCCGGATTGTGATATTCACAATACCGCTGATGTGAATTATTTCAGCAAGGCAAATTTTTATCTCCATTCTCCCTCTATGGTGAATCCGGATCATGCACCCTCAGGAAAATCCAGCCTTATGCTACAGGTAAGAGCGATTAATAAATGGATGGAAAACTGGGGAGCCGGAGATAGGGAAATATACAGACAGCTGAAGCAGAAAGCCATGGATACTGTTATAGAAAGGGCAGCCAAGCTGATCCCCGGACTGGAGGAACGCATAGAGTATAAGGATGCAGCCACTCCTCTGACCTATGAAAGGTTCACTCATAATATTGATGGGGCAAGCTGCGCCTGGAGCTGGAACCCCAATAAGAGTTTTTTCAAGGACGCCATAGGAGTGAAGGTCAAAACGCCCGTTAAGGATCTGTATATTGGCTCCAGCTGGGCTATGCAGATAGGCGGGGTACCAGGCGCTATAGCAGCTGCTTATCGTTGTGTCCGTGAAATCGGATAGAGAATAAAAAAAAGGGTAGCGTCGCGAAATAGGAAAAATGCGACTGTGTCGCATTTTTCCGCTATTGCTCATTTCCAGCTACTCTTCGGTTTTCATAGTTTTGCCCCAGTCGGCCAACGCCTTAAGCGCAGGTATCAGTGCTTCTCCGTTTTCAGTCAGTGAATATTCGACCCGGGGCGGCACCTCCATAAACTGCCGGCGTGTGACGATCCCGGACAGCTCCAACTCCTTCAGAGACTGGGTCAGAACCATATTGGTTACTCCTTCGATGTTTCTTTTCAGTTCGTTATAGCGCATTTTTCTGTTTTTATAAAGCGCCCATATTATAGGAAGCCTCCACTTTCCGCCGATGAGATTCAGGGCATGGGTCAGTGGACAGTCATCCAGTCTGCTCTTGTACAAAGCCTGGTCATTCATACTATCACTCCAATACTCAGTTTTTGCTTACTTGCACAGAAAAAACTGCATACTTGTCATAAAAGCTGCTGCTGATATAATGATATCAAAGCTTGTGTTTTTGGCACAGCAATTTTTTTCAGTGCCAAAAAGCTCACGAGGCATCAACTCCTCAATAAACAACTTTTGAAAGGAAGATAGATATGAGTATTCGTTTTGAGGTCATCCCCGAGGAGGATATAGTCCGCATAAAGGAATTGTGCAATGACCTGATGGCATACCAGAAATCCAAAGCCCGGATCCACCCTGAGTGGTTTGATAATATGAGCTTTGATACCAGAGTGCTGCCTTCCGTAAGGAGTGCCAAGGCAAACTATACCATTGCAGCTATTGATGAAAAGGATGAAGTAGTTGGCTACGCGTACAGCAATGTATCTCCCAAGATTACCTACTCCGGTGGCTTTGCCACGCTGGCACCGGTGGATTTCTTTGATTTTACTTCTGTAAAGAGCGAAGATGTGGGTTGCCTTTCACAGTTTTTTATAAGGGAGGGTTACAGAAACCAAGGTATAGGCAGTGTGCTGTTTGACAAGTCGATGGAATGGCTTGGTACTTATAAATCCATTGATGATCTTTTCATTTTTGTATCCAATGGAAATGATAATGCATTAAAGTTTTATGAGAGTAAAGGTTTTAAAATAAGTCATCAGATACTGGATGGGTTCATTACGGTGCTCAGGAACAAGTAAATACTACTTCTTGGAATATCCTGCCTATGCTATACTAGATACAAAACATAATATGGGAAGTGATAGATTGACCAAGAAAGCAGCAATAATAACTTTTTGGTCGCATGTTGCGCATCAGCACGCTCAGCAGCTGGAAAAGCTTTTCGGAAACAGGCTTGAGGTAACGACCTATTCCTATGATATAGATAATATCAATAGTACCATTGATGCGGATATTTTCGTTATTTCTTTGTATTCCATATATATAGCCATGAGAAGATATATTCCGGATACCAGTAGGATCGTAATAGTAAACCCCACCATAACGGTGGAGCAGTATGACAGGATAATGGAGATACCTGCTGGAGAAAGAGTCATGGTGGTCAACTACAGCAGCGAAATGGCGATGGAGACCATAGCCCTGCTTGATATGCTTGGTGTAAATCATATAGAGCTTGTGCCTGTTTATCCGGGGATAAAGAATATACCGATGCTCAATACAGCAATTACCCCAGGTGAAGCCAAATATGTGCCTGATTTTGTAAGTAATATGATCGATATAGGAAACCGAGTGTTGGATACCGGTACGGTAGTTGAAATAGCGCATAAGCTGAATATGGATCACATATTGCAGGAAAAGCAGTTTAT
>CAZNMO010000131.1:0-13416 GCA_964574195.1 uncultured Clostridiaceae bacterium
CTTTGGTCAAGCAGGGGAAGTATGCCTGCATGAGTGATTATATGCGCAACAAGATATTTGATCAGTCGAGAAGAAAAGTAATCTCGCTGGATGATCAGACTAAGGAACAACTTAAAAGTTTGGATTATGAGTTGAATAAAATCGGGGTTAACCTGAACCAGCTTTCCAAGCGCATTAATTCGTTTTCGGGTTACAATGTTGGCGACAATGACCGGCAGCTTTTGAAACAGGCTTTTGAAATGATGCGAAATTGCCTGATTACCCTTCAGAATTACCTGCATTGATTTTCTTTCAATAAACTTTCAATGCCTCATTAATGATTATAAAAATCCACCAGGCGTGTAGCACAAAAAATGCCTTATTTTACAACGAGCGAAAGGTCGAGCGACACTATGCTACATTCTTCAAAAGCAGAAATACTCCTGAGATCAATCCTTTTCTGGGAGATAAGAACGCTCGCTATGGGATATTCAAAGAGATCGAGGACAGGAATACAAGGGTTCAAAAATCTGGATTGCATATTTCAGTTAATCCGACGGTCAGCGATTTGGTCCGGCTGGGTGATGCAGGTATCAGAACTGAGATAAGTAACCTGATGAAACATTTGGGCTATGGGAATCAGCCTTACCTGGTCTATAAACATGCTGATCTGGAACGGGTACACTTTCATATTGTATCTACTCGTATCAATTGTGATACTGGTAAAAAGATCACTGACAGTTACGAAAAAGAAAAGACACAGCGGTTCATCAAAGACCTGGAACAAAAATACCAGCTTACTAAAGATGAACCACAGGAGAAACTGAACTATCGGTTTTCCGGTTCCAGCAAAAATCTGAAGCAAAACATGGAAAGCCTATTTGGTCAGCTTAATCAGATGGAATTTATCACCTCTAAAGAAATGTATAATCAGGCTTTGAAGCTTTTTAATGTGGAGGTTCGAAAGACCGGACGTGGCTATACGGTTTTTGTGACAGATGAGAATGGAAATCCGATAAGGCATCCAGTGAGGATAGGAGATTTTGATGAAAGACCGAGGTTTTATTTGGACAACACCCTGAGCCTTGGTCAGAAAGAAGATTTATATCGAAAGGTTAGGTTTCCCGAGAATTTCAAAAAAGAATTGCTGAAATCACTGTTCTATCAACTAAGAAATGAACGTTACGAACAGAACGTCGGGCGGAATAAACGAAAAAGTATAAAGTCTGGAAAGGGGAAAAGTTATCGGTATTAGAAACTAAAAATTCCAGCTTTTCTGTTCTGAAATTTTATTAGTTTAGATGTCAACTTATATATTTTGTGCTTAACCCAGTATCATGATTAGACGACTTTTTGCAATTGGAGATATTCACGGATGTTTCGATTCATTTAAAGAATTGGTAGAAAACAAAATCCAACTTCAAAAAGATGACAAACTTATTCTGCTTGGTGACTATATTGACAGAGGTGATAAAAGCAAAGAGGTTGTTGATTTTGTAATGGAATTGCAAGAGAAGGGATTTGATATTATTCCACTCAGGGGAAATCACGAAGTCATGTTACTTGATGCTTACGAAGACGAAAAGAATATTTCAAGATGGATTCTAAATGGTGGGAATGAAACGTTAGAAAGTTTTGAAATCAGTTCTGTTAAAGAAATTGAATCCAAATACATTGGGTTCCTTCAAGATTTGAAATACTATTACGCATTCGAAAATTATCTTTTTGTTCATGCCGGATTCAATGACAACGTGCTTAATCCTTTTACTGATTATTATTCAATGCTATGGAAATGTAGGGAAACTTACACAAATCCATTATTATTAGACAAAACGATTATCCATGGTCATAATCCTGTAAGAGTTGCAATATGTGAAGAAAGAATTCTTGCTAAACAACGTGTAATTAACATTGATACTGGCTGTGTATATAAAGATAGTGAAGGTTATGGAAGGCTAACTGCTTATGATTGTAATCGTCAAAGATTACTTTTTGTTTGAATTGATTTTATAAATATATTTGCAATTCGCGAATCGCGAATTAATGATAGTAATTATGAAGAAGCATAATGGAATGCGCCCACAGGATATTGTAGTTCTATTGAAGATTATTTCAATAAGAGATAATAAGTGGCGAAATATTGATATTGCAAATGCTATTGGAATAAGTCCTTCTGAAGTTTCTGAAGCACTTAACAGGTGCAAGATTGCAAAGCTTATCGATAGTAAAAAAAGAAAAGTTAATATCAATTCTTTTACCGAGTTCCTGGTTTACGGATTAAAATATGTTTTCCCGACTGAACCGGGATCTATTGTTAAAGGAATTCCTACAGCTCATTCCGCATCGCCAATTAAAGAGCATATATCCTCTGATACTGATATTTATGTTTGGGCTAATGCTAAAGGCACACACAGAGGTCAAGCCATTGAACCATTATACAAAACGCTTCCTCAAAACGCTCAGGAGGATAAGTTATTCTACGAACTACTTACGATTGTAGACACCATTCGTGTTGGTCGCGTTAGGGAAATACAAATTGCCATCGACGAATTAAACAAACGCCTGAAAAATGCCTAGTACAAATATTCTAATGTTACAAACTGTTGCCAATGGTTTGGGAGAGTTGAAAGATGAAATGGTTTTTGTAGGCGGTGCAGTTGCTGAACTTTATGCCGATAATCCGGCAGCTTCGGAAATCAGACCAACGCTTGATGTAGATTGTGTGATTGAGATTAGTTCAAGACTCCAATTTGCCCGATTGGAAGAAAACCTAAGAGCCAGAGGTTTTAAAAACGATACTTCAAAAGGTGCGCCTATTTGCAGATGGTTATACAAAGACATTAAAGTCGATGTTATGCCAACAGATCCAAATGTTCTTGGATTTACTAACCGGTGGTACGAAGAAGGGATTGAGATGAAAATACAAAAAACGCTCCCCGATGGAACAGAAGTTTTTGTATTTCCACCGGAATATTATCTGGCTGCAAAATTTGAGGCTCACAATTCCCGGGGAGGAAATGATCTACGGCAAAGCCACGATTTTGAGGATATCATTTACATTTTGGATAATTGCTCCGACTTATTGGATAATATCAGAACGTCAAATCCGAACGTTAGAGAATATTTAAAAACTGAATGTCAGCGACTTTTGGAAAATCCAAACATTACTGAAGGAATTGAAACTGCTTTACCTTATGGCTCAGGTGAAGAAAGCAGCGATATATTGGGTATGCTAATTCGTGAGATAGCGGAGATTAAATAATCGAAAAAATATTTTATCAACATTTTTTCGTGAAAAAAATCGATAAAAATCGATAAACACACACGAAAAAGTAAGATATTTTATCTATTAGTTTGAGATACTGTTATTTATATATCAACGCATTTGTTTTATACCCCTTGGAATGTTGATAAAACAGGCTTTTGAGGAGATGAATATGGTATTAAAGGGTCTTGAAAATGTAAGAATTTTGAGCTGTTGGACATATAAATATCCGATTCAAATAATTATCAGGTAATTTTATTCACTCATGTCTACTAATAAAAACGCAACTATCCGATATCAGGCTCTTAATCAGTGCTTCCGAAATCCTGGAAGGACTTATTATATCGATGATTTAATTGAGGCTTGCAACGATTCATTGCTTGAAATTGATCCTAATTCAACCGGGATAAAGAGACGGCAGATTTTCGATGACATCAAATTCATGCGTGATTCAAAAGGTTTTAATGCACCCATTGAGTCGTACAAGGATGGGAAAAAAGCATTTTACCGATATAGCGATTTGTCATTTTCAATTAATAATCAACCATTAAATGAGAGGGAAGCTTTACAGCTGAAAGAATCATTAACAACGCTGTCTCGGTTTAAAGGGCTCCCTCAGTTCGAATGGGTTGATGAGATGAAAGCCCGTTTAGAAGTAAGCTTCAGGTTAAAAAGCGAGGAAAAGGTCATTGAGTTTGAAGAAAATCAGTACTTGGCGGGAAAGGAGAATATTGGAGTCTTATATGACGCAATAATCAACAAGCAGGTTTTGAAGATTCAATATCACCCTTTTAAACGTGATGAATCGATCCTGATGATTTTGCATCCATATTTTTTGAAGCAATACAATAGCCGATGGTTTTTATTTGGAAAAAGTGGTGATGCAAAAAATATCACAACAATTGCTCTTGATCGAATCGAATCAATTCAGCTATTTTCAGAAGTATATCTGCCCAATATTGAAATCAATTTTGAGGAGTATTTTGAAGATATTGTTGGTGTTTCAGTACCGCCTGATAGTAAATTAGAGAAAGTTATTTTGAAGATTGATGCTGAAAGTTGGCCCTACATAAAGACAAAACCAATTCACGGTTCCCAGAAAATCAAAGAACAAACATCAGAATACATGATCATCGAACTCCAACTGATACCTAATTACGAACTGGAAGCGCTTATTCTTTCTCATGGTGAAAAGGTAGATGTAATAGGCCCAGAGGCACTTCGAAAGAAAATTTCAGAACGTGCTTTGCTGCTAAAGGAGAAGTATATTTAAACTGTGCACAATCACTGCACACATTCATTCTACATTTGTTTTGAATAATTTGAGTTAGCTAACATGTTGATAACTCATGGTTGTTATTCCGGATTTATCATCCGTTTTAAGGTATTTTTGTACATCATTTAAAAAAGAGAACTATGCTCACAGGTCAACAGCGCACTGATATTGATAAAATTTGGAAAGAATTCTGGCAGAATGGGATGACAGACCCGTTGAGCATTATCAAGCAGATTACCTACCTGCTTTTTATTCGCAATCTGGACAGGCAGCAGGAGCTGAAAGAAAAGCAAGCCAATAAACTGAAAATGCCGGTTCAGGACCCGATATATACGGACGAGCAGCGGGAATTGCGTTGGAATGTTTTCAAAACCAAAGACCCGGAGCAGATGTTCCGACTTTTCCGCAAAGAAGATGGTGTGTTCGATTTCATTAAAAGTATTGGACAAAAAGGCGGACTCTTTGCCCAAACCATGCGCTATGCCAATTTCGACATCAATAGCCCTAAGCTGCTAGACCGGGTTGTTGGCATGATCGACAAACTGAAAATCGACGATATTGACTCAAAAGGAGATGTTTACGAATACCTGCTTTCGAAGCTGGCAACGGCAGGAATCAACGGACAATTCCGCACGCCAAAGCATATTATTCGCCTGATGGTAGACTTGCTGCAACCGCAAACCGACGAATTGGTTTGTGATCCGGCTGCCGGAACAGCCGGTTTTCTGGTTGGTGTGGTCGAATACCTGCGCGAGCATTATCCCGATGAATTTTACAAGAAAGAATTCCGCCAGCATTTCAATAATGGTATGTTTAGCGGTTTCGAGAGCGATAATACCATGGTGGGCATCAGCGCCATGAACCTGCAAATGCATGGCATCGACAATCCAAAGTTGCAGTACATGGATGCCCTGTCGAACGACAATACGGTAAAAGATAAATACAGCCTGATATTGGCAAATCCGCCATTTTCGGGTTCTGCCGATTACGATGGCATTGAACTGAGCCTGAAAAAATCGCTCGATTTGGGCAAAACTGCCAAAACGGCCAAAACCGAACTGTTGTTCGTTTCGCTTATGCTGCGTATGCTAAAGCCTGGCGGGCGATGCGCGGTAATTGTTCCGGCAGGTGTGCTGTTTGGAAGCACCAAAAGCCATTTGGCCGTTCGCCAACTGTTGGTTGACGATAACCAGTTACAAGCAGTAATTTCAATGCCAAGCGGGGTTTTCAAACCTTATACTGGGGTTGCCACAGCTATTTTGGTTTTCACCAAAACCGGAACCGGCGGCACCGACCGTGTTTGGTTTTACGATATGAAGGCCGATGGTTATTCGTTAGACGATAAACGCGAAGCCCTTGGCAAACTCGACGAAGCCACCGACACCAGAATCTGTTCTCTTGAAGAGAACAATATCCCTGATATTATTGAAAAGTTCCACGTTATTACGAGAGAAGAGACGGTCACTGAGCTTGCCGAAGTGGACCGCACTGCCCAGCAATTCTTTGTTACCGCCGATGAAATACGCGCTGAAAACTACAACCTGTCGTTTAACCTGTATCAGGAAATTGTACACGAACAGATAAACTACGCTTCTCCGAAAGACATCATACAGCGAATTGCCAAACTTGATGATGAACGCAAGCAATTGATGAACGAATTGGGAGGATTGCTGGGATGAAAAAAGAGCAACTTACAAATATTATTTCCAGACTTGAATCTGGTTCTCGACCAAAAGATGAAGTTGTGTTAAAGAATGGGATTCCTTCACTTGGAGGGGAGCATCTTAACAAGGAAGGTAGTTTCAACTTTACTAATATCAAGTACATATCAAACAAATATTTTAATGGTTTATCTAAAGGCATACTTTGCAGTAATGATATACTTATTGTGAAGGATGGAGCTACAACGGGTAAGGTTTGCTTTGTTTCAGAAAAATTCCCTTTCCGGAAAGCAACAATAAATGAACATGTTTTCAAGATTGAAATTGATGGAAAAGTGGCTTTCTCAAAATACGTTTATTATTATTTATTTTCTGAAAGAGGGCAAAGCGAAATAATGAAAGATTTTAGGGGTGCTACAATTGGTGGAATATCAAGAAATTTTACTGACAAAGTGCAAATCCCCCTTCCTCCACTTCCTGAGCAAAAGCGCATTGCCGAAATACTCGACAATGCCGATGCTTTGCGCCAGAAAAACAAACAATTGCTGGCCGCCTACGACGAATTGTCGCAGGCTACTTTTCTGGATATGTTTGGTGATCCGGTAATGAATCCGAAAGGATTTGAACAGGGCGTTGTTGGAAATCTAGTGAGTTCTGTTAATTACGGCACGAGTTCCAAAGCAGAGGAGGTTGGGCAATATCCTTATCTAAGGATGAATAATATTACATATTCTGGTGAAATGGACTTTTCTGATTTAAAATATATCAATCTTTCAGAGAATGAAAAACACAAATACCTTGTTAAAAAGGGTGATTTATTGTTTAATCGCACCAATAGTAAAGATTTAGTTGGTAAAACTGCAGTTTATAAGGATTCTCGTGAAATGGCTATTGCAGGTTATATAATACGAGTTAGAGCCAATAAAAATGCAAATACAGAATACATTTCAGGATTTTTGAATTCCTCTTACGGGAAAAAGACATTAAAAGGACTCTGTAAAAGCATTGTTGGAATGGCAAATATCAATGCTAAAGAGCTTCAGCGAATCAAGATTCTGCTTCCTCCAATCGAACTTCAAAACCAATTTGCCCAAATCGTTGAGAACATAGAAGCCCAGAAAACATTGGTAAAGCAGAGTTTGCAGAAGAGTGAGGATTTGTTTAACGGGCTGGTGCAAAAGGCATTTGGTGGAGAGTTATAGTAAAGTATGTATATTTTTACATAACATGACACGGCAAAAATGTCAGTATTCTGTTGTTGTCATAAAACAATAAAACGGACTGACAAAATGCCAAAATTTAACAAATATTAACAGTGGCATGGCAATTGATAAGTTGAACCAGAAATTATAAAAAACGAAAAAAGGTAAGAAACATTGAAATAAAAAAGTCGCCTTCGTGAGCGACTTGGGATTTGGAAAAATGCTTGCCGGCAGATCGAGGCTTACCACCTCGATGAATTTCCAAATGAGGTTGCAAATATAGATTTTTTCTTCATTTTCCACCCTTTCCCAAAAACAAATTACGAATTCGGTTCTGATTGACCTCTCCGAGTGATCAAAAGGGGAAAAGTATTGTGTAATTTTTAAATAAAAAGCCAAAATGAATTATAGTATAACTCACTTTTCTGTGGGCAATGGGAATTGCTCTGTAATAAAATCAGATGATTTTGTAATGATTATCGACTTAAATAAAACGGAAGATAAAGATTCCTCTTACGATTTGCTAAAACCTTACTTCAGGCAAAAAGATGGCAAGGATACCATCGACGTTTTGTATATAACTCATGGTGACGATGACCATTGTCTTGGATTCAAGAAGTTCCGGGAAGAAATTGGAAAAGGCAAACTTGTAATTGGATCA
The DNA here is from genome assembly GCA_964574195.1 of uncultured Clostridiaceae bacterium. Classification (GTDB taxonomy): domain Bacteria; phylum Bacillota; class Clostridia; order Lutisporales; family Lutisporaceae; genus BRH-c25. The sequence continues at coordinate 8,045 of CAZNMO010000131.1, forward strand.
ATCTGGCATCAAGGTTTTGACCGGGAGAAAAATCATGATCCCAAGAAAGATGTAGCATTACCAGAAGATTATCTTGAATTAAACAAGGAAATAAAGAGACGGCAAAAAGTTTCAGATCCGAAATTCGGTGATATAGAAAAAGCATTAAAAGCGAAAGACGACAATGCCGAAGCGTTTGATGGATTAGATGAACCAGAGAGCTTTATCGTCAGGGTTATTTCGCCTTTGAAAAAGGATAATGAGGATTCCGGGTATAACCACAACGATTTATCGTTAATCATTAAATTCGAAATTGAAGGTAAAACAATTCTTTACACTGGGGATGCGCCTGGGAAATACTGGCAGGAGAGAATTATTCCTGAAGTCCTTGATATTTCCAAATACAGTGATTGGGCGCAGGCTGAAATTCTTGAAGTTGGGCATCATGGCTCGTTTGATTTTTTTGGAGAAGATCGTGATAAGGTCAGAACAGATGACGAGCCGGATAATTACGAAGCATTGGACCGAATAAATCCCGACGATTTAATTATTTCAGCCGAAGACAAATTTCCTACCAATGGAGACTCAAAACGAGATTTACCACCACACTATGCAGCCTGGAAGTGGTATCATAAATGGTTCAGGGATAATCACGATGTAAAAGAAAATGATAAGCATCCAGATCAGTTTAAGTACACTTCAGAAGGCAATGTGAGACTGGAATACGATGGAAAAAAATGGAAATGGATTAAAAACTGGGACCACAATGCAGAGGAAAAACAAGCGGAGCGCCTTGCTGACAAAATGAAAGCTGGAGGCATTTCAATCGGCGGAGCCGGTCTGTTTTCAAAAAGTACAGCATTTTATGGGGAGGAATAATTTTCATCCTCCCCTCCAAATCAAGGCTCTGAGGGAGCTTTCCGATTTGGGTTATATTCAGAATTTTGAGTTTGTAAAAGATGTTTTTGGGAAATACCGATTTTTATTTCTTCTTACCAATCAAGAAATTGGAGGTGAGGCTGTGTCGACAGACTTTAGCAAATACAAAATTCGCGTTGAATGTTCCACGACTCTTCCACCAAAAATTTTTATTGAAGAGCCTGTTGTAAGCAAAATGAAACACATGTATAAAGATAGGAGTTTGTGCCTTTATCATTGGAGTAAATTCAAATGGGGCGATGATAAATCAATTGCTCAAAATTTGATTCCCTGGGTATATATGTGGATTTATTTTTACGAACTGTGGTTAAAAACAGATAAGTGGTACGGTGATGAGTATTTACATTAAAACTAATTGCGATGAATGAATTGATTAATAAGTTGTCCTCATACAATCTTTTCAATTACTTATTTCCAGGAGTGTTATTTGTGGTCTTGCTCGACAAGGCCACAAATTTTCGCTTTTTGCAAGAGAATATTTTGGAGGGCGCATTTTTGTATTATTTCATTGGTTTGCTCATAAATAGAGTTGGTTCTCTTTGCATTGAACCAATTTTGAGAAAAACCAAATTGGTTGAATTCCAACCTTTGAGAGATTTCAACAAAGCTAAAGCGCTGGATACCAAAATCGAAATACATTCCGAGACTAATAACATGTTTCGGTCAGTAGCTGCAACATTTCTAGTTCTGAGCGTATTCATTGCTTTTGACATGACTGGAATTCAGGTTAGTTGGGGCAATAGCGGTGTCAAATTGGTAATTGTTGTAGCATTGTTTGTTTTTTTACTCCTTTCGTATCGGAAGCAAACTAAAATTATCTATGATAGAGTAGAAATTGCCTTGGCTGAAAAAAAAGACAAAAATTGATTTTAATTAGGGGTTGAATGGTTTTTAACAATATTATTTTAATTTTAGGCTTTAAGATTTCGACTTAAACCTGAACTGATGGCAAAATCAAATTTCCACTTTCTTCAGAATGAATGGGGCTTTCTTTATCAATCGGCAGTTGAAGCAGAGCAAAATGCGAAAACAGCTCCGGTTACTTCTGCTTTTTATGCCCGTCTTTCGCTCGAAAAAATGGTAAATTGGTTGTATGAAAACGAAGGTTATTTGAATCAGCCATACAACAGCAATCTTGCGGCCCGACTGGGTGAGCAAACTTTTAAAGAGATTATCCCGCCGTCAATTTACAACGACATTGATTTTATCAGAAGAGAGGGAAATGTGGCGGCTCATCAAGGCAAATCGTCAACTAGAGTAAGTATTCCCTGTGTTCGGTTCTTATACCGTTTTTTGAGCTGGACAGTTAAAATGTACAGCGAAACCCCGCCTCCGATTGCCGAATTCGACGAATCACTAATCCCGGAAATTGGAAGTCAGGAAAAGTCCTTAGCCGAAATCAAACGTCTGGAGGAGGAGAATACTAATCAGATTGAAATTGCCAACCGGGAGCGGAAAAAACGTCTGGAGATTGAGGAAGAACTTCAGAAAATAAAAGCTCAATTTGCGTTAACGGAATCAAGGAAACAGCAAAATACACCGGTTGTTATTCCCGCAGGTCAGTATTCTGAAGCCAAAACCCGTGAACTTTATATCAACTCCATGTTGCGCGAGGCCGGATGGGACCCGGATGCGACCAATGCAACAGAATATCCGGTTGTTGGTATGCCTAAATCAGTAAATCCATCAGGGAATGGATACGTCGATTATGTGCTTTGGGGAGACAATGGGTTGCCACTTGCACTGATTGAAGCAAAAAAGACATCCAGAAATATACATGAGGGCAAGCATCAGGCAGAACTTTACGCCAATTGCCTTGAAAAAATGACCGGTCAAAGGCCAGTCATATACTATTCAAACGGTTTTGAAACCGAGTTATGGGACGATTGCTTTTATACTCCCCGAAAAGTTCACGGGTTCTATACCAAGGATGAGCTTCAGATTTTGGTTAATCGTCGCAAGGACAGAATTGATCCACGTTTACAACCTATCAATAACTCAATTACCAATCGGGTTTATCAGAAATTGGCTATTAAAAGTGTTCTCGATAAATACATTAAAGATTCACCATTTGGGTTGAAAGGAGGTTCGAGAAAAGCGCTGGTTGTTATGGCTACAGGCACCGGTAAGACCAGAACTGCGATATCCTTTGTCGATGTGCTGATGAAAGCCGGATGGATTAGTCGGGTTCTTTTTCTTGCTGATCGGAACGCTTTGGTTACTCAGGCCAAACGAAACTTCAACAAGTTGCTGCCCCATTTGTCATCGGTTGATTTGACCAAAGAGAAAGAAGATAAGGAAACGCGCCTTGTGTTTTCCACACATCCTAGCATGATGAATTGCATCGATGGTTTGCATAACGGTGAGCAGCGGTTTTATTCTGTTGGCCATTTCGACCTGATTATTATAGATGAAGCTCACCGGTCGGTATATCAGAAATACGGAGCAATTTTCGAATATTTCGATGCACTAATGCTTGGCTTAACAGCCACGCCCAAAGACAGCGCCGATTACGATACGTACCGCCTTTTTGAAGAAGAACAAGGTATCCCAACCTTTGATTACGAATTGGAAGAGGCAGTTAAAGAAAAATATCTTGTTCCTTTTCAGGCGCAGCAAGTTGATTTAGGATTCATGACCCGGGGAATCAGATTTGATGAACTGTCACCAGAAGAGAAAATCCGTTATGAAGAAACTTTCAGGGATGAAAATGGAAACCTGCCCGATTCAATTAGTCCTGCTGCAATAAATAGCTGGTTGTTTAATGAAGATACGGTCGATAAAGTTTTAGATGTACTGATGAATGAAGGAGTCAGGGTTGAAGGAGGAGATAAATTAGGGAAAACTATCATATTCGCACGGAATCATCCTCATGCCGAATTTATTGAGGAACGTTTCAATGTTATCTATCCGCAATACAGCAATAAGTTTTTAAGGGTAATCGATAACTACGAAAAATACGCACAAGATCTGATTGACGATTTTGAGATGATAGAAAAATTGCCACAGATTGCCGTTTCTGTTGATATGCTCGATACAGGGATTGATGTGCCAGCTATCGTTAATTTAGTCATTTTTAAGCCCGTTTACAGCAAGGCGAAATTTTGGCAGATGATTGGCCGCGGCACAAGGCTTTGTGAGGATTTGTTTGCTCCAGGCGAGCACAAACAATTTTTCAATGTATTTGATATTTGCCGAAACTTTGAATTTTTTGGGGCGAATGAAACAGGAATTGTTCCGGTAAATTACGATTCAGTATCAACCAGGATATTTAAAAATGTGGTTGGTTTGGCTGAAGCATTCAGGCATGACCCGTATCTGGATGAATACCATCAGAAAGCTAGAGTTGAGTATTTGAATTGGGCATACGAACGAGTTTCTGCCTTGAACAGAAGGAGTTTTACTGTTAAGATGGTATTGCGATATGTTGATCAGTTTTCTGATCGCAACAACTGGGATGCCCTGACCAATGAAGATAAATACAATATTTATACGCATCTGGCCAAGTTGATATTTATTCCCGAAGATGATGAGAAGGCAAAGCGGTTTGACCGGTTAATGACCAGTTTTCAACTGGCTGTGGCTGAAAATGATGTCATTCAGCAACGCTATTGCAACAAAGTGCGCACGATTGCCAATCAGCTTTCCCGGATATTGAATATTCATGAAGTTGCTAAAATCCAAACCATTGTGAGGGCTGCAATGACAGATGAGTATTGGGAGGAAAGGACACATGCCAAATTGGAAACTGTCCGGGAATCATTTCGTCATCTGATTAAGTACATTCCTGCAAATGAAACGGTTATTTATCAGACTGATTTTGAAGACGAATTGTTGGGCATTAATGTGATTGAAGATATAGGAGGAGGCTACCGAAAGAGTGATAATTATAAATTAAAGGTAGAACGTTACATTCGGGAGAACAGTTACCATATTACCATCCAGAAACTTAGAAAAAATATTAAGCTTACTTCAGCAGAATTGCATGAGCTAGAGCGTTTGGTTTTTGTGGATTCTCAAATCGGAACAAAAGAAGATTTTGTTCAGAATTATGGGGAGCAACCTTTAGGCAGATTCATTCGGACCATATTGGGAATGGACGAAGAAGCAACCCAGGAAGCATTTTCAGAATTTATTGATCATGGCAGCCTTCGGGCCGATCAAATACAGTTTATCAAGAGTATCGTTACGCATTTCAAGAATAACGGTATCCTTGAACTTTCACAGCTTGCTCAACCTCCATTTACCGACATTAACGATCATGGTATATTTGGTCTTTTTAAGGATGATGATCAGGATAAAATCATTCGGATTGTAGAGCAGGTCAATAATAATGCAGTGTGAAGTTGACGACCTTCCTATAAGTATTCTCTCCAACTTTATGAGTAGTTATTGTTATACTCAAATTGTCGAGTAGGTCAGCGGCATTGCTGCCGCTTTCCCCTCTAAGAACC
>CAZNMO010000132.1:0-13333 GCA_964574195.1 uncultured Clostridiaceae bacterium
CTATTATAGAGCAGGATTGTTATTACAGGGATCAAAGCCATCTTCCGTCAGCAATGAGGGTAAATGTCAACTATGACCATCCACTGGCTTTTGACACCGAACTGATGATAGAACATGTAGAGAAGCTGATAAATGGACAAGCTATTGAGAAGCCACAGTATGATTTTACTATTCATAATAGAAAAGCCGAGACCATAACTGTAGAATCCAAGGACATAATCCTCCTGGAAGGCATATTGATACTGGATTCGCCTAAGCTCAGGGAGCTTATGGATATAAAGATATTCGTAGATACCGATGCCGATGTGAGAATCATCAGAAGGATCCTGAGGGATATGAAGGAAAGAGGCAGATCATTGGATTCGGTCATCAACCAATATCTGAATATAGTCAAGCCTGCCCACAATGAATTCTGCGAGCCCACAAAGCGTTATGCCGACATCATTATCCCTGAAGGTGGCTATAACAAGGTTGCTGTTGATATAATGGTAACCAAGGTAAAGTCTATTATAGGAGAGAAGCAATAAATAATATTAAGTGAAAGGTTGCGTGTTGCGCGTTACGCGTTGCGCGGTTGCAAGCTGGGCTTCGAAGCAATGCTTAAACACGCGAAACTCGAAACAGGACCAAAAAGAGATGACCCTATGCTCGCATCACGTAACAAAATGCAACAAAGTTGCATTTTGGCCGAATAACCTCCCACAATCTGTAAATACTAGGTTGTAGGAGGTTTTATTTTATGCATGAGATTTTCAGACATTCAGAGAAGGACACTGAACCGGAGCTACACACAATGCCGGGGACAAGACTTTATAGGAAAAACAACTATATGATAATACACAAAAAAAGGCTTCAGATCGTAGGTATAGCCTTTTTAATATTGTATGCCCTTATACTGTGCAGGCTTTTCTATATCCAGGTATACAAGGGCAAGGATTACAGCGAGAAGGCAGTAAAGCAGAGGATGGTTTACATACCTATCTCGACCAATAGGGGCATAATATATGACAGGAACATGATACCCATCACAGACCGTGACGTAAGGAAGGTAGTAATTGCCTACCCTGCCTTTGTTTTTGACAAGGCAGCAGCTGTTGAGACAATATCAAAGGCATGCGGCATTGCAAGGGATTCAGTACTCAAAAAGATGGAAAGTACCCTTGATACTGTAGAATTCACCTGCGGAGCTGGACAGAACGAGTATCTCTCCCTTATAGACAGCGGAAGGATAAAAGGTGTGATAGCAGTAGAGAAAAGACTCAGATATTCGGAAAATGACTTAGCTAGGCATGTGGTAGGCTATATAGGTAAAACCGATAAAATAGGTCATATGGGCATAGAAAAAAGTATGAACAGCTACCTGGAAAGCAGCGGCAGCGATAGTATAGCTGCAGTCGTGGACAGCGGAAGGAATATAATACGCGGACTAGGCTTCAGGAAGGTAGATATGCCCGAGGATGGAGTAAGCTATAGCCTGAAGCTGACTCTTGACTATCATATCCAGCGGATACTTGAGGACGTTATGGAGAAAAATGAAATAGAAGGATCCATCGTAGTCATGGATGTCAGGAATGGTGACATATTGGGGATGTCAAGCAAGCCGGATTTTGACCAGGACAATGTAGATAAATACTTGAAGAGCAACGGTAATGAGCTTATTAACAAATCCGTATGGCAGTTTGATCTGGGTTCCGTATTCAAGACAGTAGTGGCTGCAGCAGCACTTGAAGGAGGCCATGTCAACCCCACTGAGAAATTCAAATGCGAAGGCTATATAGATGTAGGCAGCAACAGGATGAAATGCTCTACTTACAATACGCACGACGACAGGGAGATAGATATGAAAGAGGCCTTTGCACTTTCCTGCAACAGCACCTATATACAAGTAGGTACAAAGACCGGAGCGCAGGAGATACTTGATATGGCCGTGAAGCTGGGTTTTGGACAGAAGCTCTGCTTTACCATTCCTGAGGAAAATGCAGGTTATATACCAACTGTGCAGGAAGATGGCATAGGGAATATATCCATAGGCCAGGGAAAAATACAGGCTACCCCGCTACAGGTGACTTCCATGATGGCGACCATTGCAAACAACGGCATCAGAAATGACCCGCAGCTGGTGGAAGCACTCATCACTGATAAAGGGCTGACTGTAAAGAAGATGGAACGTTCCAGGCCACAGATAGTCCTGAACCCCATTACCTCAAGATACCTAAAGGAAATGCTTCACGAGGTCACTTTGACCGGTACGGGCAAACAAGCAAACATGGAGGAGCTAGGAGGCAGCTGCGGCAAAACCAGCTCCGCACAGACGGGAATAGCCGAAGGAGAGGTGGTTCACGGCTGGTTTGCAGGCTTTGTACCCTATGAAAAACCTCAGTATGCTATAACTGTTTTCATTTACAACGGACAGTCCGGAGGCAGGACGGCTGCACCGATATTCAAGGAAGTAGCCACGGAGATCTTGAAGGTAGTAAAGAGATAGCTGATATTTACATAAAAATAATTATGTTTAATATTAATACAGGCACACATCCAAGATGCAAATCATATAATTCTATTAGGCGAAGTTTTCCGCTGAATAAACCGGGTTTAACAAAGATTTTTACTTGTGTTTGTCGAAGGAAAGCTTCTTGAATTTGGAGGTGTGCCGCTTTGCTGCTCTTTATTGCCTCTCTTGTTATTTCCACAATAAAGGACGTATGTCTGCTTTTCGGCTATATTCAGAACGTAAATTCATTCCCACAGCCTCTATCTGCTGACGAGGAGCAATTCTATCTGCAAGAATACAGAAAAGGAAACGAAGATGCAAAAAATATACTGGTAGAGAGAAATTTGAGACTGGTTGCGCACATAGTAAAAAAATATGTAAACACCGGACGAGAGATAGATGACCTGATATCAATAGGAACCATAGGGCTTATAAAGGCCATAATAACCTTTGATGAGGGCAAAGGCACAAGGCTTGCGACTTATGCAGCAAGATGCATTGAAAATGAAATATTAATGACAATAAGGGCATCCAAGAAAACAAAAACAGAAGTCTCGTTGCATGACCCAATAGGAATAGACAAGGAAGGCAATGAGATAAGCTTGATAGATATTCTTGGGAGCGATTCGGACACTATATTGGATGAAGTGGAATTGAAGATCCAGATCAAGAAGCTTTATCAGAGAATGGAAACTTCGTTGAAGAAAAGGGAAAAGCTGGTCATTGAGCTGAGATACGGACTTTCAAACGGAATAAGCAAGACCCAGAGGGAAATTGCCGACATGATGGGTATTTCCAGGTCATATGTATCCAGAATAGAAAACAGAGCGATAAGGAAGCTGTACAAAGAGCTTTACAATGAGGATATGTAAGGTTAGAATTATTTTTAACAATATTAATATTTTCATCAAATAAGTGATTCACATTTGAAAAGTGTTGTGATTTGGGGGCTGCGTATTATTATGAAGAGAGCATTGAAGCCTGATTTATTTTTGAAGAGTGTTCATGAACTGGATACGGCTTTACTTTCAGAAAAAGGCATTTCTGCAATCATTATAGATATCGATAATACTCTTGTCCCCTGGGATACCAAGGAGCCGGACGAGAAGGTCAGTCAGCTGGTATACAGCCTATTACAGAAGGGCTTCAGGATATGCATACTTTCAAACAATTCCAAAAAGAGAGTTGAAGAATTCAACAAAGGTCTTAAGCTGCCTGCAATTTATAAGGCGGTGAAACCCAGCAGGAATGCGTTCAGGCGTGCTATGAAGCTTATGGATGCCTCTCCGGAAAATACTGCTGTAATAGGAGACCAGCTTTTTACAGATATACTTGGTGGAAACAGGATGGGACTCTATACAGTTCTTGTTTCTCCCATCAGCAATAAGGAATTCTTATGGACTATGCTGGTAAGAAGAGTTGAGAAGCTTGTGCTCAATAGTATTATGGATACTCAGAAAAAATGTTGAAATCCTGCATGAAATGCAGGATTTTTTAACTATTTGTAGAAAACATACATTAATAGAGATTACCGGATTGCCGGGAAAAATATGCAAAATATAAAGGCTTCAATATATTGAAGCCTTTTTTAACAAAGGAGGACTGCAAATGTACAGGTTGAAAAATTATATGGAAGAGCTGGTTATGAAGAAAACAGACGAGCTGTTAAAGCTAATGAACATATGCAGCTGTGAAAAATGCAGGTTGGACATTGTTGCCATAGCTCTTAATGAACTTCCAACAAAGTATGTTGTATCTGAAACCGGAGAGTTGTACACAAAGCTGAATGAATTGGAGCAGCAGTTTGAGATCGATGTTGAGACAGCCATAGTAAAGGCGGCTGTTTTGGTCAGCAAGAATCCCAAGCATTAAGCATTGGAAAGAAAAGCTTATCACGATTGGTTATATTTGATATCCGAACATCGGCATAAATGAAGTATGCCGGGGCAATATTACATATACCGGACAATATGTCTATATTGAACGCGTATAAGATATTGCACTAGAGTATGGCGCGAATTCAATGAATCAAGGATATATTTTCGCGAAATATTTAGAAGGATATTGATAGGGTTTTTGAAAGGAAATGGAGAGTGAATCATGGTACTATTCGGACCATCCGGAAACTCGGATATCTTCTATGAGCAGGGTTATAAAAGCTCTCTTGAAGCGCCTGAATGGCTTAGAAACATGGGACTTGACGCATATGAGTATTCTTGTGCCAGAGGTGTGAGGATAAAACAGGATATGGCTGAAAGGCTGGGTGTAATAGCCCGGGAAATGGGTATCACACTTAGTGTCCATGCTCCTTATTATATTAACCTTGCTTCTGAGGATCCCCAATCAATAGAAAAGTCAATTGAATATATAGTGGAAACCTCAAGAGTGGCAGAAGCAATGGGAGCAGAAAGGGTAGTGCTGCATTCGGGTTCATTGGGAAAGCTGACACGAAGTGACGCTTTCTCAAATATAAGGAACAACCTGGAAAGAGTATTGCAAATCATGAAAAGAAAGGGTAGTAAAGTATTGTTGTGCCCGGAAACTCTTGGTAAAAAGAACCAGATGGGCAACCTGGAAGAGATACTTCAGCTTTGTCTTATGGATGAGTTACTTATTCCTACCCTTGATTTTGCACATCTGCATGCAATAGACAGCGGAGCTTTAAAGGAAAAAAAGGATTTCCAAAGGATATTTGACAGGCTTTTTGAGGTTATGGGAAATGAACGGGGAAAGAAGATACATATACATTACAGCAGGGTAGAATACACAGTGAAAGGTGGCGAAAAGAAGCACTGGTCCTTTGATGATATACAGTATGGACCGGAGTTTGAACCCCTTGCAGAGTGCCTGATCGAGTATGGTGTTTCTGCCACTGTGATAAGTGAATCCAGAGGCACTATGGCAGAGGATTCGGCAAAAATGAAAAAAATATACGGACGAATAGAACAGGAACACTTGTCCGGTCAGGGAAAATCATGGTAAAATTATATATGGGTCAATAAGAACCTTTTTACTTTTATTTGGTATAGCTTGTTAGTTTATATATTTATTTATTTTGAAAGGGGTTAATAATTTTGAATAACAGGATCGAACATTTGAGACAGCTTATGTCTGCTTCCGGATTGGACGGGGTTTTGGCTTACTCCGCAGAAAACAGAAGATACCTGAGTGGTTTTACCGGCTCCACAGGCTACGTAGTCATTGGAAGAAGCAATGCTGATTTTGTTACCGACTTCAGATACCGTGAGCAGGCAGCAAAGCAGTGCTCTGATTTTGAAGTTGTCATACAAAGTAACAATTTGATGGAAACCTTGGCTCAGATCATGAAGAAGAACAATATAAGATGTCTTGGAATAGAAGAGGACTTCATGACAGTAGGCTTTTGCGAGGAAATACGCAAAAATATGCCTGGATTGCAACTTATACCTGCAAGCAATATATTTGCAAAACTAAGAGTGAGAAAGGATCCTTCGGAAATCGATAGTATCAGAAAAGCTGCCGCTATTGCAGATGAAGCCTTCAGTCATATGCTGGGGTATATAAAACCGGGAATGACAGAAAATGAGGTAGCTTTGGAGCTGGAGTTTTTCATGAGGAAAAAGGGTGCATCAGGCAATTCCTTTGAATCCATTGTGGCTTCAGGTGTAAGGTCCTCATTGCCACATGGAACAGCATCAGAAAAAATAATCGAAAATGGAGAGTTCTTGACACTTGATTTCGGTTGTGTTTATAATGGATATTGTTCAGATATGACAAGAACTGTATTTATTGGCAAAGCAACAGAAAAGCACAAAAGAATATATGATATCGTACTTAGAGCTCAAACTGAGGCATTAAATGCTATAAAGCCGGGAGTGACAGGCAAGTCGGTTGACAGTACGGCAAGAGAGATAATCAAGAAGGAAGGTTATGGAGAATACTTCGGACATGGCCTTGGACATGGTGTCGGGCTTGCGGTACATGAAGAACCAAGACTGAGTATTCTGGGAGAAACCATACTGGAGCCGGGAATGGTAGTTACTGATGAGCCTGGAATTTATATACCGGATTTTGGCGGTGTGAGGATAGAAGACCTGGTGCTGGTTACAGAAAAGGGTGCTGAAACCTTGAGCAAATCGCCCAAAGAGCTTATAGAACTCTAAGCATGTATAGCATTTCGCAAAATTATAAACAATGAGTATAGAAGGTTTTTGCGATTCAATATTTAAAAAAACATATGGAGGGATATGATTAATGTTATCAGCTGGTGAATTTAGAAAAGGTCTGACTTTCGAAATGGATGGAAATATTTATACAATAGTAGATTTTCAGCACGTTAAGCCAGGAAAAGGAGCCGCTTTTGTAAGAACAAAACTTAAAAACATAATATCAGGAGCAGTTACTGAAAGAACTTTTAACCCGACAGACAAGTACCCAAAAGCCCACATAGAAAGAAAAGCAATGCAGTACTTGTATGAAGACAGTGGCCTGTATTATTTCATGGACAATGAGACCTTTGAGCAGATACCTCTTAATCATGAACAGGTTGAAGATGCTATAATTTATCTTAAGCCAAATGATACAGCCAATATACAGTTCTATAAAGGTGAAGCCTTCTCAGTATTGCCGGAAAACTTTGTTGAAATGGAAGTTACAGAGACAGAGCCCGGCTTCAAGGGTGACACCGCTACAGGAGCAACAAAACCTGCAACTGTTGAGACCGGAGCTACAGTAAATGTACCATTGTTCATAAACGTTGGAGACAGGATCAGAATAGACACAAGAACCGGGGAGTACATGGAAAGAGTATAGCTGTGCAGCCATGTAATGCATATAGTAGTCAATACTGGATAGAATACCTAGAGTACAAAATAAAGGAGGAGTAAATATGGAATACTTATATGAAAGAGTTGCCTACCTTAAAGGCCTCGCAGAAGGAATGAAGGTGGATGAAACAACTGATCAGGGAAAATTGCTTACAAAGATCATAGATGTATTGGGAGATTTCGCAGATGCAATAAACGAGCTCAATGAAACACAGAACGAGCTGGATGAATATGTTGAAGCAATCGATGAAGACCTCTCAACTCTTGAAGATGACTTGAACTTCGACGAAGACGAATACGATGAAGACGAAGATGAGGATGACTATGATTATATTGAAGTAGAATGCCCTCACTGCAAGGAATTCGTATATCTTGATGAAGATCTTGTTGAAAGCGGAGAGCAGGTAAACTGCCCTAACTGCCATGAGCCAATCGAATTTGAATTCGAATGTGGCTGCGGCTGTGGACATGATCACGAATAAGAAATAAGAACACTTAAGACCCGATTGGAGCTATAAAGCCAATCGGGTCTTTTTTTTATGTGTAGTAATTATTTATTCAGGTGCCTCGTAACGTATATCCCTTCTAGGGCGGGCGAGGCACCAAACAGCTGAAGTGCCTTTTTAACACCTGAAAAACAAGAAATTTGTTGTGTTAAAAAGCACTAGGCTATCATATCTATAGTACAAATTGAAAAACGGACAAAGGATAGATAATTATGGATGAAAATATGAAAATTCTTGAGGTTATTGACTATCTGCCCAAACATGTAAGGGATATGATAAAAAAGCTTCCTGAGCCGATGCTTTCAAAAACGGAGGAGATACGAATGAGGCTCGGAAAGCCACTTAGTATATCAGGAGGAAATGAAGAGGTCTTTGTAGGTGCTGATGGAAACTTACATCCTACAGCGGAAAAAGCTTATATCATCAGTGCTGATGATCTGAAGTGTTCACTTCAACTCATTTGCAACTTTTCGATGTATTCAGTGGAGGAAGAGCTGAGAAATGGCTTTGTTACAGTAAGGGGAGGACACAGGGTAGGTGTTTGCGGCAGGTCTGTACTGGAGAATGGCCATATTAAGACTTTGAAGGATATTAGTTATATGAATTTCAGAATAGCAAGGCAGATACCAGGTGCCTCAGACAAGATCATAGGCTATCTGGTACGTTCGCCGGACAATATTTATAACACACTGATAATTTCGCCTCCTCAATGCGGCAAGACAACCATGCTTAGGGATATTGTCAGGAAAATAAGCAATGGAGGTCTTGAAGGAATGTCAAGGGGAATGAAGATCTCGCTGGTGGATGAACGCTCAGAAATTGCAGCCTGCAGTTATGGGATACCCAGAAATGATGTCGGCCTTAGGACGGACGTACTGGATGGCTGCCCCAAGGCTGAAGGGATCATAATGATGATACGTTCGATGTCACCGGAGCTGATAGCCACGGACGAGATCGGCAGGCAGGAGGACGCATGTGCGATCATGGACGCCGTAAACGCAGGAGTCAAAGTCATTACTACCATCCATGGCAGCAGCATTGAAGACTTCTTGAAAAAGCAGGATCTTAACCGCATCAGCAAAGGCATTTTTGAAAGATATGTAGTTCTGAGCAGGAGAAGAGGGGTAGGTACCCTTGAAGCTCTGTTGGATGAAAACTACAAAAATATTCTATGAGATACGGAAACGAGGGATGAATATGCTTTTGAAAATTCTGGGCGGAATAATGATAATATCAGCCGGCGGGCTTATAGGGATTCTTTATTCCGGAAGGCTCTACGCCAGGCATAGGGAGCTTAATAATCTCAGGCGGCACATGCAGATGCTTGAGACAGAAATAATCTATGGAGCAACGCCGCTCCCAGCGGCTATGGCGAATATTGCCGGGAGGACAGAGGGCCTTGCCAGTAGCTTTTTTCTACTAGTTGCAAAGTGCCTGTCAGAACGAAGCTTCTATTCCTTCAAGGATGCATGGGTTTACTCGGTTGATTCTATATTTCACGGAACTCCTTTGGATTGGGCGGATGTAGAGCTTATTAAGGGTTTGGGAAATATCCTGGGTGGTTCTGACAGAGAGGATCAGAAAAAGCATTTTGAGCTTTTTTATATGCAGCTTAGGCATCAGGAGGATAAAGCACTGGAAGAGCTGAAGAGAAGCGGCAGGATGTACAGGAGTCTTGGCTTTTTATTGGGGATTGCTGTATTTGTGGTCTTATTTTAATTATCAGTAGAAAGGGGCAAAAAGTATGGATATCAATCTTATTTTTAAAATAGCTGCCATAGGCATAGTTATTACTGTCTTGAACCGGGTGCTGACCCAGTCGGAAAGGGAGGAAATGGCAATGATGGTTACTCTGGCCGGAGTTGTCGTTGTTCTTATGATGGTGATAGGTATGATAAGCAATCTGTTTGACAGCGTAAGAACAATGTTTCATTTATAGGGTGATGCTATGGAAATCATGAGGATAGTGGCGGTTGGAATCGTTGCCGCAGTACTGGCATTGCTTCTACGGGACGAGAAGCCTGAAATTGCAGTTCTTGTCAGTATAGTCACCGGTCTTGTCATATTTGTGTTCGTAATTGGCAAGCTGGAGTCCGTGCTTACTGTACTGAAATACTTTGCCGGCAAAGCCAATATAGATGTGCTTTACTTCTCAACAATATTGAAGGTAATAGCTATTGCGTATATTACTGAGTTTGGAGCACAGATATGCAGGGATGCAGGTGAGGGTACCATAGCCTCCAAGGTTGAGCTGGCAGGCAAGGTCCTCATAATGGTACTTGCAATACCTATACTTGCAGCATTGATGGATATAATGATAAAAATCATACCGTAAGCCAAATAGGGGGATGAACATGAGAAAAAGTATTGTGTTCCTGCTGATAATAGTTTTACTATCCATATGCGCTGCTTATTGTGACGACACCGGTGATATACTTCAGGATCAGCTGGACAATATGGACTTGAGTGAAATAGAAAAATATGTAGATGAAATTGGCAAGGAATCTGAAGGGATGGTCCCTGATATTGATATTAAGGAAATGGTACTGAGTCTTTTTAAGGGAAATGTATTGAGCAATCTTAAGGAAATAGGCAGTGGCATAGCCAATTTCTTCCTGAAAGAAGTCATTGGCAGCTTTGCTGTTATGGGAAAGCTGTTGATCCTCGCAATATTCTGTGCAGTGCTTCAAAACCTGCATGATGCATTTGAAGAGGATGCAATTGGAAGGCTTGCCTACGGCATATGCTATATTCTTGTGATAACAATGGCAGTCAGCAGCTTCAAGGATGCAATGAAAATAGGTGTGGATGTGATCGATAGAATGGTCGGCTTCATGCAGGCGCTGATGCCTACCTTGCTGGCTCTGCTTGCTGCTGTGGGAGGAATCACTTCATCGGCGGTATTCCAGCCGCTGTTGTTCAGCTCTATTACACTGATAACCACATTTATCAAGGTATTTATTATGCCTCTGGTGCTTTTTTCTGCAGTACTCAGTATTCTTAACAATCTGTCGGAATCGATAAACGTATCCAGACTGGCTTCTCTGCTGAAGCAGGTGGCTGTGGGTGCTCTCGGGCTTGTGCTGACTGCCTTTACAGGGATAATCACTGTGCAGGGCATTGCTGCAGTTTCCATCGACGGGGCAACCGTAAGGACTGCCAAATTTGCGGTGGACAACTTTGTGCCCATAGTTGGAGGCTTCTTGTCGGATGCATTTGATGCGGTCATAAGCTGTTCTATGATATTGAAGATCGGAATAGGAATTGCAGGTTTTTTAATATTGCTTGTGATTTGCAGCTTCCCGCTTGTGAAGATGCTCTCCATTGTTCTGGTATATAAGGTAACCAGTGCCTTAATAGAGCCTATCCTGGACAATCAGATAGTCCAGTGTCTCAATGATATGAGCAATGCAATGCTGGTGCTGCTCACATGCGTAATAGCTGTTGCTGTCATGTTCTTTATGGCTTTGACGGTAGTCATGGGCATAGGCAACATGACGGTAATGGTCAGGTAGGTGATTATATGTCTGATTTTTTAAGAAATTGGATTACTGATATAACAGTAATAATAATATTCATAATGTTCATGGACACCATAATGCCCAATAACTCCATGAAACGTTATATAAATGTGATAATAGGTCTGCTGATAATCGTAGTCATAATAAAGCCTTTCGTGCTGGTCAATGAGTTCTCTGAAAGCTTCAACGGCGAATATATCGAGACTGCAAGTTTTCTTGAGATGGACAGATCAGAAGTGAAAAGCACGGAAATAACCAAATATCAACAGCAGAAGGCTATCGAAATATTCGAGGACAATCTGAAAAAGAAGCTCACAACATTGATTGAAAGCAATGTGGAGGATGAGTATAGAGGTGTGGAAGTCTCATTGGAGCTTGACCGGGATATAGAAAGCAAAAGCTTTGGTAGTGTCAAGGCTGTGAAAGTGCGGCTGGGTGCTGCCGGTAAGGATGTTATAGAGGTGGACAGGATAAAAATAGAAGTAAACCAAGGTACAACGGAAAATAAAAATGTAATTAATGAAGACAAAGGTGAATATAATTTGAATGATAGCAAGATAAGCAGTGAGATAAAAGACATAGTCAGCAAAGCTCTCGGGATAAGCGAATCAGTTGTTAGTGTAAGTGTACAGCATTAATGATGCAAGGAGGAAATTTTATGAAATTACTTGAGTGGTTCAGGGATAAACTCAGGAAGGAAAATTTGCAGAGGCTCATTTTATCAAAAAAGACTGCGACAAACCTTATCATTGTGTTTTGCCTGGGCCTTGCCCTTATACTGGTGGCTGATTTCTACAAGGATATCAGAACAGATGATACTGCTCTGGAAGGGGTCAATGAAAATAAGACCCAAAGTTCGGCAGAGGCTTATGAAAGTACTGAGCCTGATTACGTAAGGAACCTGGAAAACGAGTTGTCTTCAATACTTGGTAAAATTCAGGGAGCCGGGAGAGTATCCGTAATGATCACCCTGAAGAGTGGGAAAGAAATAATACCTGCAAAGGATGAATCGGTTTCAGACAAATTAACCAATGAAAAGGATACGAGCGGCGGAACAAGGACCATAGATGAAAAGACAACTGATGATCAGGTGGTGTTTACATCCGGGCAGGGCGGCAACTCAAAGCCTCTTGTCATAAAGGAGTTGAATCCTGAAGTGAAGGGTGTCATCGTAGTCGCAGAAGGTGCAAAGGATTCAAAGGTAAAACTAATGCTTTCCCAGGCGGTGCAAACAGTACTTGATATTCCTGCTTATCGGGTAACAGTGTATGAAAAAAATTAAATGAAATATAAATTCAGGGAGGTATAATCATGCTGGTAAGGAAGAAAAACATTATAATATGTTCAATGATAATTCTGCTGTTTGTTGTCGGATATGTTTACAACAGCTTCACTTCGGAAAGACTTGCGGATGCAGCCCTTGACCTTGAACCACAGGTAGCGGATACCGGAGTGATAGAGGATATGGGCGCGGAGGATGCAATGCCTGCCGATGCGGCAGTAACTGAAAATGTTGATGAGGCCACTGTAGTGGAGGAAAACGAAAATGATGCAATAGAAACTGCAGCAGCTGCTTCCTTCTTCTCGGAATACAGACTGGAAAGAGAAAAAAATAGAAGCAAGGAAGTTGAAATGTGGCAGGATATAATTAACAGCGAAAAGGCCGAAGAAAACTTCAAAAGCATGGCACAACAGGAGCTGGTTAAGATTGTTGCCCTGACGGAAAAAGAGATGATTATTGAAAACCTCATAGTAGCAAGAGGCTTCAACGATGCACTTGTATTCCTTACCGATGATTCAGCAACGGCAATTGTCGGAGCCAAGGAGCTTACTCCTGCAAATGTGGCGCAAATACAGGATATCATTGTAAGGAAGACCAAGCTTGATGCAAAGAATATTAAAATAATGAAAAAGAATTGATGAGCTATCGGGGCTATATGGCGTTTGAACCGCTTGCTATATGATTTGTATAGAATAAATATGGTTTTACTGTATAATATAATAATGTCA